>JAZFTL010000103.1:0-10695 GCA_036446675.1 Thermoanaerobaculia bacterium | reverse complement strand
TCTTCCCGCTAGCGTCTAGCAGTCTACACCGGGAACGGGCCTCGAGCCCCTACAAAGAGTTGCGCTGCTCTTCGATCTCAGGGGCAGCTTACTAATACTTTCCAGGCGAGCCGCACGGCGCGACCTAGTCCGAGGCTGGTGAGAGGCTTTTGCCGTGCATGAATCGCCAACAGCCGTACAAAGAGCTTCCCATCTTGCGCCAGCGCTCGAAGCAGTCGCCGCCGGCAATGCGGCCTTTTCTCAATGAACAGGAGGGTCGCAATCAGCCCGAATGGAAGTCTGACCAACCGTTGAACGGCACCCTCGTAGAGTCTTAAATCGTTTCGACGAATCGCTTCGGCGAGCGCCCCTGCTTGATGAAATGCCAGCGCCAGGCCCTCTCCGGTGATCGCGTCTCGGTAACCGGCCGCGTCGCCTACCAATGCGACTTTCCCAATCTGTATGCCCTTGGGCCGTTGGTCCAATGGGCCGCAGCCCATCACTTCCGATGTTCTGATAGCTCCGCGCAACTTACGTCCAAGCGACGGGAAGCGCTCCAAGAGAGCCTCGAAACCGACTCCTGGCTCACTCCACAAGAACGCCACCCCCACCTCATCAGGACCGACCGGGGTCACGTAGGCCTCGCACCCTTCTGCCCAATGTACTTCAACGCAGTCGGTCCACGGACTCACCGCGAAGTGACATCGAACTCCGAAGCGCCCCCTCGCCAGCCGGCTCGCTCGAGCCTGTCGCCTTCGTGGAGTACCTTCGAGTCCGGCCCAGCCACGCACCCTGGAGAGTAGTCCGTCGGCCCCGATGCGCCAATCGCCCTCGATGTTCCCTCTGTCGGTCTCGATACCGGTCGCGGTCAGGCCGAGCACCTGCACTCCCCAGTTGAGGGTCACTCCCAATTCTTCAGCGCGACGAATCATCGCAGCATGAAGGCGAGGCCGGCGGATGCCAAGCCCGTAATTTTCGCGAAATCGAGCCTCCGCGACGAACTCTGCATCTCGGTAGCGAATTCCGTAGAAGCGGGCGGACTGACTGGGGTCTATCTGGACGCCAAGATCAAGGAGTCTCTCGACCCCATCGGGCATCAATCCTTCGCCGCAGGCTTTGTCGATAGGGGGTTGCCGTCGGTCGAAGACTTGCGCCTCGACCCCCGCCAGGCGCAGGGCAATCGCCGTCGCTAAACCGGCAGGGCCACCGCCCACGATGAGCACCTGATCTGCGACGCGGTGTCCCACCTCGTCCCTATCCCTGCCGTGAACGATTCAACTCAAAGACCGCCTTCACAGAGCGTGCGACTATTTTGACAAGACCCAGTTTCGAAGGCGGTGCCGGCGAGGTGAGTTCCCCGAGAAGGTGGTGACCGAGTGTCTCCTGTCGACGAATTTTTCCAGATGAGGTGCGAGGTAAGGTGCCCGGCTCCAGCACAAAGACATGATCGAGGGCCAGCCCGGTCGAGGCCAAGACCTCCCGACGGCAGATCTCGGGAATGTCTTGGCTCTGCTGGGCGGTTGCATCTTTCCTCCTCTCCACAAAAAGTATGATTTCCTCGCGGACACCGCCGTCCGCTAGACAGCTTACGGCTGCACTGCAACCCTTGCGAACTCCCGGCTGCTGATCTGCTATTTGTTCGATCTCGACTGGAGAGTGGTTTCTACCGCGCAGCACAATGATGTCCTTGGCGCGCCCAGTAAGATATAGATCTCCGTCGCAGAAGAATCCTCGGTCTCCGGTGTCGAGCCACCCATTCTCGAGAACAGCCTGGGTCTCCTTGGGCAGACCGTGGTAGCCCTTCATCAGAGACGGGCCGGCCACCCAGACCCGGCCCTCTCGCCGACTCTTCAGAACTCCACCCTTGGCGTCTCGGATCGAGACCTCGAAGCCTGGCAAGGCGGTACCCACCGAGACCAGCTCAACGCCTGCCTCATCTTCGACCGCCTCGCCCCGATCACTCAACGAGCGCCTGAGAAACCGCCGCGTCGTAAACGGGCGGTCCAACTCGGCAAAGGTAACGGCCAGAGCGGCTTCTGAGAGCCCGTAGACGGGAGTCAATGCCTCCCGGCGAAAGCCCCAGCGCGCGAAACGTTCGGTGAACGAGCGCAACACTGCCGGAGCAACCGCTTCGGCGCCGTTGAGAGCTACTCTCCAGCACGAGAGGTCCACGCCTTTCAAGTCCTCGTCGCGGATTTTTTCCACGCAAATCCCGTAGGCAAAGTTGGGGGCGGGAGAGACCGTGGCGCGATATCGAGAGATCGTACGCAGCCAGATCGCCGGATGAGAGACGAAGCTCTCCGGGGAAATCAGGCTGAGAGTAGCCGGCCTCTCCAGGGCAGGAAACACGCAGCCGATGAGTCCCATGTCATGGTAAAGCGGCAGCCAAGATACTCCGCTGTGCTGTACCTCCGCCGTATCCGGCCAGAAGCCGTTTAGAATCCTCGCCTGCGCCATGACCGCTTGATGAGTCAACACGACGGGCCTGGGAGCCATCGTTGTACCGGAAGAGAATTGGATCAACGCAAGATCTTCCGGCGCAACCTCAGCCGCGAACTCCACTCCGGTAGGGAGCTCGGCGAGGGTTCTACAGCCGAGCCTGGGCCCTGCCCGAAGAACGGCCTCTCCGATGACCCTGCGAACCAGTCGATCACAAAGAACGAGGGGAGCCCCGACCGCTTGAATCATTCGAGCGGTGCGGCGGTGAAACTCATCCAATCTTCCGAGCCGAATCGGCGGATAGACCGGCACCGGCACAGCCCCACACATCAAGACCCCGAAGAATGCCTCGAAAAATTCCGGCTCAGTAGGATAGATCAACACGATACGGTCGCCCCAAGCAACTCCCGCATCGCGCAAACCGCCTGCTACCGCAAGCGAAGATTCGTAGATTTCGGACCAGGAGACCCACGTCTCGCGCTCTCGGCGGTCCAGAAATCGCAGGCCGCAGTCTGCTGCTTGGGCCGCGTTCTCGAGCGCTCGGTTGAGAGTTGACACCTAGCAGTCCGTGGTGGAAGTCGGGCCGGTCTTCGCTGCAATGAGGCGCACCAGATCGCCTACTTTCTCGATTCCTGCCTCTTCGTCGGCATTCAAGATAATTCGAAACCGGTTCTCGACCTCGACCACCAGGACCATAAGTTGAAGCGAATCGAGCTGCAGGTCCTCCACTAAGCGCAGGTCCTTCTGCAGTTCTCCGCGCCACTCCAGCTTGTTGCGGGCCACGCTCTCGAGCACCCGCAGGATCTTCACATCGGTCAGCGCTGCCGCCAAGGAACCCCATCCTTATCTTCGAAGATGCTGGCCCAATTCGTGTGCCTTTTCAATGCCGCTTCCTCGACGCGGATGCGATGTCGCAAAAGGAAGCCATTGGCCACCCCAAAGACAACCGCAGTTACCCACGCCGAGTGGATCATCGGTAGCGCCAAGGTTTCGACCATTACCGCCGCATAGTTAGGGTGGCGTAGATACCGATACGGTCCCGACGAAATCGCCGGGAGTCCCGGAATACATATCACCCGTGTGGTCCAACGCTTTCCTAGAGTGTCCATCACCCAGAAGCGCAGCAAGATTGCTCCGACCAGCGCCACCAACATACTTGCAGCCAAGCGCGGCGACAGAAGACGAGACCAGGCCCAAACTTCGACCGGGCAGGCCAACAGAAACCAAGTGTGCAGAGCGACCATCCAGGGATAGTGGTCTTCGCCGGCCTCGATGCCTCCCTGGCGTCGCGCCCAGGCGGTGTTGTCGCGAGCCAACCTGAGCTCAAACAGCCTCTCTCCAACGATTAGGAGAATCAAGAAAATGTAGAGCCACCGGGTCTCGAAGCCAAGAATCTCACCCATCGACGCTTACCATTCCAACAGCACGAGCTCGCAGCAAAACCCTGGACCAAGCGCCAGAAGTAGACCATGGTCACCCGGACTTGGAGGCTCTTTGTCCATCACCTCTTCCAGGACAAGCAGCACCGAGGTAGAGGAGAGATTGCCTACTTCCCTGAGACTTCTCCAGGTAACGGCCAACTCTTCCTTGGTGAGATCGAGACTCTCTTCCATCGCCTCGAGAACCTTGGGTCCACCCGGGTGGGCGATCCATCGGCTGATATCCGCTCTCTCTAAACCGTGATCGGCAAGAAAGCTGTCGGTATCTCGCCGCAAATGGCGGCGGACAATGTCTGGCACCTCCGAGGAGAGGACGATCTGGAAACCGCGCTCCGAGATATTCCATCCCATAATTCGCTCGGTGTCCGGGTAAAATATTGACCGCGTCGCCCTGATCTTGGGACCGGACTGCCGACCCTCCTCGCCCACGACTACGACCGCTGCAGCGCCATCCCCAAACAGTCCTGAGGAGATGAGATTCGCTACCGAGAAGTCCTCACGCTGAAGAGTCAACGAGCAAAGCTCAACCGACAGCATCACGGCGACCTGGTCGGGATAGGCTTTGACATAGTCGGCGGCCCGCGATATTCCGGCGGCGCCCGCGACACATCCCAGACCGAAAATGGGAAGCCGCTTGACATGAGATGGGAGGTTCAAGAGGTTCATGATGCGGGCATCCAGAGATGGAGTCGCAATCCCGGTGACCGACACTACGATTAAAGTGTCGACTTGAGCCGGCGACAGACCCGCCTTTGCCAGGCCGTTCTTGATCGCTCTGACACCGATTTCTTGAGCCACCCGGATCCAAGCATCGTTGGCTTGGCCCCAGCCTTCGAGTCGCCCGTACTCTTCGATCGGAAGTGCCAGGTGTCGGCCCCCCACCATCACGTTCCGAAACAGCGCATCGAGCCGCTCAAGGTTGTAGAGCTTGTCCTGCCAGATACCGCGAAAGGCCTCGAGAAGAGCGTCTTGCTCGTAGTAATGGCCTGGGAGAGCAGAGCCCACCGCTGCGATCTTCAAGAATGCACCTCACTGTGAGTGGCTGAGCCACTGTTTCCGCCAGGAATCTTCATTATCTCTCTACCCATCATAGCCCACGTGGTTTAAAGTCTCTCATGGCCTCTGCGGCGGCTTAGAAAGGATACAATCGAATTTTCGACTCCCGGCGAGAACCGAAATCCGGCGCAGCCCGTATACGGCACTAGAACGATGCAGACCTGGTCAACTGAGCGAGGAACGCTCCTGGTTTTTACTGTCGGCGCCCGGCAAGAGGCGCTGCGACGCAGGCTTCTGCCCCCCCACTTGAGCAATTTCGAACGCGCCCTGCACAGTCAGTGTCTCGAATCCACACTCGCTGCCGGCAGGACGAGTCGCTGCCGGCTGTTGGTGGCCTCTCCAGATTGCCTGACGCTGGGAAAACAAGTACATCATCTTGCGCAACAAGGGACCACCTTCGGAGAACGGCTTCGACACGCTTATGCCGACGCTCGCCGCCGTTACGACGGGCCGCTGCTTCTGGTGGGTTCTGACACTCCCGATCTGACCTCGGACCATCTGCGCGCCGCCCTCCTCAGCCTCGAGCAAAATGGCTCACGCGTGGTGCTCGGACCCTCTCCGGATGGAGGCTTCTACCTTCTCGCAACCATGGACCCGCTGCCGGAAGAGATTTGGAGCCAGGTTCAATGGCGCAGTCGGAGAACCCTTTCCACTTTGCTTCAGGCCTTGCGGGAGGCCGGGAGGCCCATTGAGCTGCTGCCAATGCTGACCGATCTCGATCATCGGAGCGATCTGCAATCCTGGCTCGCGGGCATCGGAGGTCCCGGCAGCGGCGGCAACGCGCTTCGCCCCCCAATGCAGGCCTGGGGGCTCTTGCTCATCCACTTGCGTAGATTGCTAAAGGCGCTCTGCCGGGTTGCCATACCGCCACAACTGGGCAGCCCCCTCGCGATGCCGATCTTCTGTTGGTCGGGCCGCGCTCCGCCGAGCTGAGCGCCACTTTCAGACGACCCCTTTGCCATCAGCTTGAATTCGCTCGGCACCGCCGAACCGCGCCGCGCCGAACCCCTTCAGCAAACCCCACCCTGTGGGAGGTTTACATCAATATGTCTATTGTAGAAGTAGAAGATATCGTCCGAAAACGCTACGGTGAGAGCGCCCAGACACACGTCGCCGAGCTCTGCTGCCCAACCGACTATGACCCTAAATTCTTGAAGGCAATTCCAGATGAGGTTCTGGAACGGGACTACGGCTGCGGAGATCCCAGTCGGCACCTCAGAGAGGGAGAGATCGTGCTGGACCTAGGCAGCGGAACCGGCAAGATCTGCTTCATTGCGGCCCAGGTCGTCGGCTCCCGAGGGCGGGTGATCGGGGTCGACATGACCGCTGAGATGCTGGACATCGCCCGGCGCAATGCGCCTCTGGTGGCAGAGCGGTTGGGGTATGCCAACGTTGAATTCCGGCGCGGACGCATTCAAGACCTCGGGCTCGATCTCGACCGCTTTGAAGAGGAACTCAAAGCGCAGCCGGTGAGCGATCTCAAGGGCCTGCTGGCTGCCGAATCACGCGCTGAGGACTTACGGCAGACGGAGCCTCTCGTGGCGACTGAGTCGGTCGATGTCGTCGTCTCCAATTGCGTGCTGAACCTGGTCGAAAACAGCGACAAGCAGCGCTTGATCGAAGAAATATTTCGGGTCCTCGTGATCGGTGGGCGCGCCGTGATTTCCGACATTCTCAGCGACGAGCCCGTCCCCGAGGAACTACAGAATGAAGCGGACCTTTGGAGCGGTTGCATATCCGGCGCCTGGACCGAGGGTGGCTTTTTGGAAGCGTTTGAGGCCGCCGGATTCTACGGTGTGCGCATCCTCGAGCGCCAAGCGGAGCCCTGGAGAACGGTCCAGGGTATCGAGTTTCGCTCGGTCACCGTCGAGGCCTTCAAAGGTAAGCAGGGTCCCTGCTACGAGCGACGGCAAGCAGTGATCTACAAGGGGCCCTTCAAAGAGGTGGTCGATGACGATGGCCACCGCATCAAGCGGGGCCAACGATACGCTGTCTGTGACAAGACGTACAAACTTTACCAACGGGCTCCCTACGCTCAGTTCTTCGAAGCGATCGCTCCATTGGAAGAAGTTCCCCTGGACCAGGCTAGGCTCTTCGATTGCACCCAGGACGCCACGCGAGACCCGCACGAGACGAAAGGTTTAGAGTACGACAGAACCACAGAGGCCCAAGCCTGTTGCGAGCCAGGAGACTGTTGTTAGCCCTCGAGGTGCTACTGAAACGATGGACGCGCCGAAGACTATGACCGAAGTCGATATCGCCAGAGGACATCGCGTCCCGCAGGTCGAGTTGCGCTCGCTCGACACCCTCTGGTTCCAGGTCGGGGGCACCGTCTGTAACCTCGCGTGCACTCACTGTTTCGTCTCCTGCTCGCCGACAAATCACACCCATGAGTTCATGACCTTGCGCCAGATCCGCCCCTACCTCGAAGAAGGAGCGAAGCTCGGCGTCAAGGAGTACTATTTCACCGGCGGAGAGTCGTTTCTAAATCCAGAGATGGAGGCCATCTTGGAGGCGGCGCTCAAATATGGGCCGGCAAGCGTGCTCACAAATGGCCTGTTGCTGGATCCGGAGCGCTGCCACCGTCTCAAGCAGCTCGCTGACGGCTCGCGCTATTCACTCGATCTCCGGGTGTCGATGGACGGCTTCGATGCCGCCTCCAACGATCCGATTCGAGGCGAAGGCACCTTCGACCGCATCTTAGAAGGAATCGGTAATCTCCTGGCTGAGGGCCTCAATCCGGTGATCACGGTCACCGAGGTTCACGATGAGAACGGTTCGGATTCCGGCAAGCAGAAGTTCTTCGCTCTACTACATGGCCTGGGAGTGGAGAAGCCGCGGCTCAAGATTCTGCCGGTCTTTCAGATTGGCGCCGAAGCGGAGCGCGGCGGCGCCTATGAGAGTTGGCAGACTTTGCGTGAAACCGATGCGCCGGACGGCAGTTGGGACCACTTGCAGTGCAGCTCGTGCCGGATGGTGACCGATCAAGGGGTTTGGGTCTGCCCGATCCTGGTCAACGAACCGGAGGGCAAAATGGGGGAAGTCCTCGCCGACACGCTCGACAGCTTTCCCCTGGCTCATCAAGCTTGTTGGACCTGTCATGTCTACGGCGTCAGTTGCAAAACATAGGTCATGTCGAATCGCAGCCCAAGAGAAATACGCCATCAGAAGCGCCAAGCCGGTGAGAAGCTCACGGCGCATCGCGGCATGGCCACCTGGGGAGAGCGACTCGTTTCGTTGGGTGATTTCAAGGCTGCAACCAGGGCGGCCGGCAGGGAACTCTCCGAACCCAAAAGACATCGGGCCATCGCAAATCAGCTGGCGCCGCGGGCAGACGCGACTCCGATCGAGGGTCCTTTCCACCGAATCGTGGTCTTTGGAGGTGTCTACAACAACCACTTCGGCCTCGAGGCTCTCTTGGAAGACGCCCGGAGGCGTGGTGCCGAAGCAGTGTACTGCCTCGGCGACCTCGGCGGATTTGGACCCAATCCTGAAAAACCGTGGCCGCTCATTCGGGCCGACAGCGTTCATACCATTCAAGGCAACTACGAAGAGTCACTGGCCGCCGGGCGGGAGGACTGCAACTGTGGCTACACCGATCCTCGAGACAACCACTTCGCCCGTGTCTCCTATGACTACACAGCAAAAGGCTGTTCAGCGGAGTTCAAGGAGTGGATGGGGAAGCTACCGCTACGCCGCCGGGTCCTCATCGGGAACCGGGAGATTCTTCTCGTGCACGGCTCGCCCCGCCAGATCAATGAGTTCCTTTTCGAGTCGACCTCACCCGATCCTTTTCTCGAGCGGGCCCTGGACCGTGAGCGGTGTGACGGCATTCTCTGTACTCACTCGGGACTGCAGTGGCACCGCCGCCTGGCTTCAGGCCGCGATGTCGTCAATGTCGGAGTGATCGGTCGCCCCGCCAACGATGGTCGGACCAATGTCTGGTACTGCATGCTCGAGGATCGGGGCGAGGAGCTGGGCGTCGAGCTGCTGCCCCTCTCCTACGATCACCAGGGTCTTGCTCGAGAGATGCGGCACGAGGAGCTACCCGAAGAGTTCGTCGAGACCATCTTGACGGGCTGGTGGACTACCTGTCTGGAAGTTCTGCCCGCCAAGGAGAGGGCGCGCTCTAAGTTCTAGCCTGGAGGTTCATGGGCCCGACTCCATCTAGCCTCACTCACCTGGTCATGAATGCTCCTGGCTCAGCTAGGCCACACATCGCCATATTGGGTGCCGGGCCGACCGGCCTCGAGGCGGCCCTCGCCGCGGTTGATTCAGGCAATCCGTTTACCCTCTACGAAGCCGGCGGGAAAATCGCCGCCTACATCCGTTCCTGGGGCCACGTCCGGCTCTTCTCTCCTTGGAATCTCAACCTCTCGCCCCGCATGCGTCGCCACCTCACCGCGGCGAGTCAAGACTGTCCTTCCGGTGAGCGCTGTCCCTCCGGCTTCGATCTCATCTCAAAAGTGCTGGAGCCGCTCGCGGCGCTGCCGACGATCTCGCCTCACCTGGAGCTCGAGAGTCGGGTTCTGGCGATCGGCCGGGAAGAGCTCCTCAAGCACGAGGAGATCGGCACCGCGGCCCGCGGCAACCGGCCGTTCCGCCTCCTCGTGTCCGACCCTGAAGGCAACGAGCGAATCGTCCACGCCGACATCGTGCTCGACTGCACCGGAACCTACGGCAACCCCAACCGCCTGGGTGACGGTGGTATCCCTGCTCCCGGCGAGGCAGCTTGCAAAGACCACATCTACCGCCGGATTCCCGATCTGTCCGGCGAGGCCCAAGAGTGGGCAAACAAGACCACCCTCTTGGTGGGAGCGGGCTACTCGGCGCAGACCGCAGCGTGCGACTTCGCTGGGTTGGCAGCACAAGCTCCGAAGAGCCGGCTCATCTGGGCGCTGCGCAATCCGCGCCCCCGGTTCGAATCGATTCCCGACGATCCGCTCCCCGAACGCGCCCGATTGACCGCCGCAGCTCAGCAGCTCCTCGAGAGCCGGGTCCGCTGGTTGGAGGTCCTGCCCGGGGTCGTGATTAGCTCGATCACCTCCAGCAACGGTGAGTTGGAGATCACCCTGCGCTACTCGCACGGCGGCAAAAGATTGGTCACCGTCGACCGGGTGCTCTCCCTCACCGGCTATGTCGGCGACCACCACATCTACCGCCAACTCCAGATCCACGAGTGCTACGCCACCTGCGGCCCCATGCAGCTCGCCACCGCCCTGCTGGGCTCCGCCGGCGGCGACTGCCTGACCCAGGAGAGCCGCGGCCCCGACACCCTAAAGAATCCAGAGCCCAACTTCTTCATCCTCGGCTCCAAGTCCTACGGCCGCAACCCCACCTTTTTGATGCGCGTCGGCTGGCAGCAGGTGGAGGATGTATTTGGGATACTTACAGATTCGCCAAAATAGTGGTCTCTCTTTCGGACCCGGGCTTCTTTTCGGCGGCGCCGCAGTAACTCAGGAAGAGTCCGCTTGATATCGGTGGCGATCTTGCGGAGTAGAATTGGAGAGATATCACGTCCTTTGTGAAAAGGCACTGTCGTTACACGTCCATCGGAATGCCGGAACTGCTTGTGCGATCCACGATGCCTGATCTCGCGGAATCCCTGCTGCTCAAGAAGCCGGACCACTTGCCGCGGCTTCAGAACGGGCACGTTGCCCATTTTCTAGTCGACCATTACGAGTTGAGTGCCCACAAATTCGGCCTCAAGACAAGGCTCACCGTCCTCCAGGAGGAGTCCGATGACCTCCTCAAGATTCTTATTGAGCTCGTCGAGACTCTC
>JAZFTL010000102.1:0-5643 GCA_036446675.1 Thermoanaerobaculia bacterium | reverse complement strand
AGGAAGTGGAACTTGTCGAGGAGGCGAGAGTCTTCTTCAACGGCTTGATCGCGTACCTGAGAGGGCGTGAGCAGTGATCGACTCTTCGCCGCCGGCAATGAAGCGACTCGACTTGGGAGACCTGGCAAGCGATGGAGAGCGGGATGTCGTCGTCATCCATATCTGAGGGTAGCCGCAAGCGACAGGAGTTGATCGACGACCTCCTGGAGCGGACCAGCCGAACCTTCGCTTTGGCCATCCCCTTGCTTCCTGAGCCGACGCGACAGGAAGTCAAAATCGCCTACCTGTTGTTTCGTATCGCAGACACTTTTGAAGATGCCGGTGTGCACTGGCAGCGTAATCGGCAGCTAGAGGCGCTCGAGGAGTTTGCTGCGATTCTGGAGAACTACGCAAGAGCCGATGTAACCGACTTGGCGCACTCCTGGCTCGAGCCTCCACCCAGTTCTCACCAGGGCTACATCGACCTACTGAAGGAGACTCCAGCGGTGCTCGAGGCTTGGCAGGATCTTTCACGTGCGGCTCGAGACGTGCTCGGCAAGGACACGATTCGTACTGCCGATGGCATGGCAGGCTTCGTGCGGCGGACCGGACCAGACCATGTTTTGCGCCTCGACAACATCCCCGAGCTTCAGGCCTACTGCTATGTCGTGGCCGGGATCGTGGGTGAGATGCTGACCGACCTCTTTCTGCTGAATCGCGATAACCTGGCTCCGCTAACCGCCTTTCTGAGCGAGCGCGCCGCCAAGTTCGGTGAAGCGCTGCAGCTTGTCAACATTCTCAAAGACTCGGCCAGCGATGCCACTGAGGGCCGCGTTTATGTTCCGGAAAATCTCGATCGCTCCAAGGTCTTCGACTTGGCCCGGCAAGACCTCGCCGCCGCAGCCGAGTACTCTCTTGCCATCCAAGAGGCCGGTGGCCCCGGCGGAATCGTCGCCTTCACCGCCCTTCCGGTAGAACTCGCCTGGGCCACTCTCGACCGCGTCGAGGAAAAAGGAGCCGGGGCAAAGCTCAGCCGTGCCGAGGTCTACTTCCTCGACCGTCGCGTCAAGAAAGCGATCGCCGCAAACCGGCCGGCGGTGTCGCGTCTGGCTTAGAAATTCGACCTGGGGCAGGCACCGGCCGCGCGAAGTCTAATCAGGCAGATGCGCGAGATGTTCGGCAAGTCGCGAACATCTGTAACCCACAGGTTTCTCCCTCCGACGGTCTCGGTGCCTGCTAAGATATCCACAGTCGAGCCCCCCGATCGGAAGGCTGGCGGGCCAGTTGGCCGCCGGGAAAAAGGAGAACTACCATGGTCTATTTATCGTCGTTGTGGCTGCCGATCGTACTCTCAGCAGTTGCTGTGTTCATTGGCAGCTCGATTCTGCACATGGTTCTGAGCTACCACAAGAGCGACTATTCGGCGATGCCGGGGGAAGATAATGTGCGTGCGGCGCTGCGCAAAGAAGGTGTTCGTCCAGGTCACTATTACCTACCGCACTGCGTTGACCCGAAAGAGATGGCGACTCCCGAGGTCAAGCAGAAGTTCGAAGAGGGCTCGGTCGCTTTCGTTACGGTGCTTCCCAATGGTGTGCCGTCGATGGGCAAACCGTTGGCGAGCTGGTTTGTCTACTGCCTGGTCATCGGCACTCTCGTGGCTTACCTGACGGGTCGAACTGTAGGGGCCGGAGCTGAATATTTGACCGTATTTCGCGTCGCCGGAACCGCCGCCTTTCTTGGCTTCGCCGGCGCCACGGCTAGCGATTCGATCTGGAAAGCGATGCCCTGGAGGGTCACGCTCAAACACATCTTTGATGGCCTGATCTACAGCCTGCTCACCGCCGGGGTATTCGGTTGGTTGTGGCCTAGCTGAGCGGACCTCGGCAGCTACCGGCACGCATCGCAGAGTCCGAAGCCGATTCTAGGGGCAGCCGTCATGCCGCTCCAGCGGTTATTGCCGTCAAGGGGAGAAAGAGCGGTGAAAGTCCGTGCCCTTCTAGAACAGACATCGAACTCTCAGGGGCCTCCTCTATCGGTGGAGCATCTGCAATAATGGAGGCTTGAGCGATCCGCATATCTCTTTTGTAGCACCTCTCAGGAAATCCTGGGAGCGCATGCTCGTTGTTCTGTTTCGCCCCTTCTCGTTCTCGAAATGGCTGGTGGTGGGTTTTTCCGCCTGGCTGGCGGGACTCGGGGGGTGTTGGGGAAGTTTGGGTTACGACGGTCCTGTGCATGGCTGGAGCAACAGCTCTGGATCTGTTTTTGAGATCTCAGACTGGATTTCAAATCTTGGCGATCTTCTGGAGAATGCTTGGGCCAGAGTTGCTACCGCTGGCTGCATGGCGCTCTTGGCCGTCGGCTGCGTCACGCTGATCGCCTTGATGCTCGCTCTCCTCTGGGTGACCTCTCGTGGCAAGTTCATATTCCTGGATAACGTTCTCAACAATCGTGCTCAGATCCTAGAACCATGGACTCGACTTCGAAGCCAGGGCAACTCTCTGTTTCGGTTTTGGTTGGCCTATTCCGGGGCGATTCTAGGGTTTGTTGTTGCCGTGGCAGGAGTCATTGGGTTGGGGATCGCCATGGATTGGCTCGGCGAAATCGATTCATCACCGATCGTGCTCCGGGTACTCGTCGGCGCAGCGGTGGGTGTTCTGATGCTCATCTTAGGTTTGACGGTGGCGTTTTTGACATTCTTCCTCAATGCCTTTGTCGTTCCGCTGATGCATCGCTACGACATTGGTGTCCGGCAGGGTTGGGGTCGATTCCTCGTTCTGTTCCAACAGCGCCCCGTACCGTTTCTGCTTTCCGGTCTCTTCGTTTTGGTTCTTTCGTTTGGCGTCGTAATTGCCGTGTTGACGGCCGGGCTGCTGACCTGTTGCCTCGGCTTTATTCTGCTGATGATCCCTTACGTTGGTACTGTCCTCTTGCTTCCGATACCGGTGCTCTATCGCTTGTTCACTCTCGAGTTTCTAGCTCAGTTCGATCCGGATCTACTGGCCTTGCCGACGACTTCTCAGGACTGATGGCGCTGGAGCTCGAGTCCAACCTCTTGAAGTGGAAACCGGTTCGGAAGTCCCAATCGACTTAGAGCCTCGGGCTCGCCGCCGCGCCATGCTCGGCATTTTTTCGAGCATTGCGGTCGCCGCGATTGGGTATATTCCGGCACTGTCGATCGCTCCTCTGGTGGCGGATGCCTTGCTGGGATCCGCGCGGTGGAGTGGTCTGCCTGCTGCAGTAACAATCGCCGGTGCGGCTGTGGGAACGACGTTGCTCTCTAGAGTGATGGCGCGGCGTACTCGCCGCTTTGGCCTTAATCTTGGCTTTGCAGTCGTCTCGTTTGCCGCCGGATTCGCTGCCTGTGCTGTTGCATTCGGTTCCTTTGGCTGGTTCTTGGTGGCGATGGCCCTGTTTGGAGGAGGAAATGGTGCTCGCCACCTGTCCCGCTATGCGGCCGGTGACCTCTATGCGATCGAATTCCGGGGCAGAGCGATCGCGACCGTGGTGTGGGCTGGAACCATAGGATCCGTCCTCGGGCCACTCCTGCTGGCGCCTTCACAGGCACTGGCGCAGTCTTTCGGTGCCGATGGATATGTCGGGCCCTATGTTCTGGCCATGGTGGCCGGGGTCGTTTCGCTGCTCTTACTGGTGGGTCTCGTACCGCATTTACCCAAGGCCGCCTCTCGGGAGCAAGCAGGCGCTCGAACTTCTTTGCCCGAACTGCTGAGGTGGCCGAAGGTCTGGTTCGCCTTCATCGCCATGGCAGTGGGACATTTTGTGATGGTCCTTATTATGTCGATGACTGCATTGCACATTCACGCTGCTGGAGGGGGTCTGCGAACGATCGGCCTGGTATTCAGCGCGCATACCATGGGCATGTTCGGGTTGTCGCCGATCACCGGGATCCTGAGCGATCGCTGGGGACGTTTTCCGGTGATCGTTTCCGGCCAGATCATGCTTCTGGTCGCAGCTCTCATGGCTATTCCCACCCACGGCAGCCAGACGCCTGTCTTGATGGGAGCCCTTTTCCTACTCGGTCTCGGGTGGAATTTCGGGTTCGTGGCGGGCAGCACTCTTCTCACTGAGTCGATTGCTCCGGCTCACCACCTTCGTTTGCAAGGAGCCGCCGACGCATTCACCTGGACAGTTGCCGCTGCCTCGAGCCTGCTCTCCGGATTCGTTATGACCGCCTTCGGATTTATGGCGCTTGGCGTTTTGGGTGCCGTGGCGATGAGCCTGATTCTGGTGGTCGCGATCCGAAATCGCGGCGCGCTCTCGGCGCCGCGATTGCCTCCTGGCTCATAGGGCCTAGTAGGGAAGGTTCTGAGGGTACAATGAGTCCATCCAATCCATGAAGCGCTCAATGAGTATCGATACCGATACGGCGTCGGACGACGCTGTGGCGATCATGATGGCGCTCATGACTCCGGATATCGAGGTACTGGCGATCACCATCGTCGCCGGCAACGTCGACACCGAGCAGGGCAGTATCAATGCGCGTTATACGGTGGAGCTGTGCGGCCGGCAGACGCCAGTCTATGAAGGAGCAACCAGGCCGCTGGTGCGCGACCCCTACCGGGCGACTTTCTTCCACGGCGAGGACGGCATGGGCAACATGTCTTATCCAGAACCGCGCCGAGCAGCAGGCCGTGGAAATGCTGTTGAGATTCTCATTGATCAGATCAACGCCAATCCCGGTGTAATTCTGGTCACGCTGGGGCCCATGACGAACATCGCACAGGCGGTTGGGCAGGCACCGGAAATTGTAGAGAACGTCAGCCGCTGTGTGGTGATGGGTGGAGCTGCCTGTACGGTGGGAAATATCACTCCCGCCGCCGAGTACAACATCTGGTGTGATCCGGAAGCGGCCAGCATCTGCTTTCGATCCGGTCTAGCGATCGAAATGGTCGGCTGGGAGCTCTGTCGCGGCACCGCAAATCTCACTGAGGCTGAAATGCGATACTTCAAAGAGGAGATCGACACGCCGCTGTCTCACTTCACGATCGATTGCAATGCGTCTGCTCTGCAGACCAATATCGAGTGGCTGGGAGACCCGGGGATCGCCCTACCCGACCCCGTTGCAATGGCGATAGCGATCGATCCCAAGATCTGCACCAGGCGCAGTCGGCATCATGTGGCTGTCGAGTGTGAGGGTCTGTTCACTCGGGGAATGACGGTAGTCGATGAGATCGGAGTGACCAGCTTCGATAACTCCAGTGTGGAGATGTGGCAGCCCCTCACTTCGCAGGGCGAACCACATATATCGGTGTGCTGGGAGCTTGATGTTAGCCGCTGGAAGCAGTTACTCGAGCAGTGCGTTCGACGGCCGATTGGGGGTTCGGGGCGATGAATCCGGCAACCAGCTGTCCTCCTTTTATTCCTCTAAAGGCCACCTTTGCAATCTGCGCGATCACTCTTCTGACGCCGGAGATCGTTGCCGGTCAAGGCCGAGTCTTCAGAGAGAGTCCGGACTACCTACTCGGTCTGAGGACCGAGCGCTCGGCCTCGATCACTTTTGCCGACGTAGATGGCGACGGCGATTTGGACGTCCTTGTTGCGAACGGTCGCCATTGGCCCCAATCTAACGAAGTATTCATCAACAATGGCGAGCCTGCAGACTCTCGACACATTGCTCCAGGCGGAGGCTACGGGCGCTTCACCCTC
>JAZFTL010000101.1:0-2144 GCA_036446675.1 Thermoanaerobaculia bacterium | reverse complement strand
GCCGCTACATAATCGTGATTGAGCGCTTCTAAACGCTGTAAGGCGGTATCGGCACTGGGGTCCAGAGAACCGGCATCATCATCTCTGCCGAAGGCCTGAATGCGCGCCTCCTTGTTCTGAATTTCCCCCGTGAGGTTCTCCACATAATCGGCAAGAAAAGTCGAGGCCTTGCTGACGGTTTCGATTCCTTTCTCGAGTCTCCAGGCGGCGAAGGTCGCTGCCACTCCATTGGCGATCTTGGCGGTCAGTTCGGGCGAACTCGCTCGGTAGGAGATGTCGACCAGATGGGTGCCTTTAATCGGTATGATCGACAATCCGGCTTGCAGTTTTTGTCCGAGTCTGGCGAGAGTCGCCTCGTCGACATCTGCCGCGGACTGCCCTTCGCCCGGCGATCCCGTCCATGAAGGGTTGAATTGGGGATCTTCGTGGAGGCGCAGAGCTTTGACGGTTCTCTCGGCGAGTCCGCGGCTCTCGAGCAGTTTGTACTGGGTCGGGTAGTACTCCATGTTGAGCAAGTACTGGGTCCAGGCGCCGCCCAGTCCAACCACCGACGAGTTGCGCTCGATCTGGATTCTGACCTTGGTTCTATAGGCTTTTGGGGTGATCTGGTAGCGGGCGTATCCCGCTGCTGCACCGACGAGAGCGAGCAGTAGTGCCAGTTTCCAATGTCGCCGGACGATCTCGACGTAATCGCCGATCTGGAATTCCTTTTCAGGAGGTGCCGGCGCCCCACCGGCGTTGCCGCTATTGCCGAAGACGGCTTCAAATGAAGGCTGGCTCAAAAGAACGACTCCTTGACATGGATGATGTCACCATCCTGGAGTTCGAAGTCGGGCTCTTTGCCGTTGAGTATTCGGCGGTAGTCGATGATCGTTTCCTCGCGGATGCCTTTGCCGGTGTCGCGGCGAATGATGATTTTTTTTGAGGCTCGTTCGGTGAGTCCGCCGGCGCGTATCAGTGTCTCCAAGAGGGTAATGCGTTCGCCACTTTTGAATGTCAGCACACCACTGCCCGCGACTTCGCCCAAGAGGAAGATGGTGACCTCAGAGGCCGCGGGAACGTTGATGAGATCATTTGCGAAAATGGGGATGTTGAAACTGGTCTGTGATCCGTTGAGCAGGTCGGCTGTGCGGATGGTGATTTGGTCTGAGAGACCGTTTTTGGCCGAGCGCCGAATCTGAATTTCGCCTCCGTGCCGATCGGAAAGACCGCCGGCCGCAACCAGGACCTGTTACAGTCGCCAGCGACCGGAGTAGGGCAGGGGTCCCGGCTGATTCACCGCTCCGAGCACGGTAATGGGATTTGAGCGGTATTCCTTGACTTCTATGGTGACGGTGGCCCGATGTACATACTTTTCTTCCAGTAGGACTTTGAGTCGTTCGGAGAGCTCGCCGGCGGTCGAGCCATGCGCCTCGAATTCACCGAGCAGGGGGAGGGTGATATTGCCGGCCTGGTCGACGCGCACTTCTACGTTGAGCACCGGAATTTCGAAGACTGAAATGGCGATAAGGTCCCGCGGTCCAATACGGTAGGCCTCGCCGCGGGTGAAGTCTTGTGCAACGGCACCAGGAGTGAGCAAAACAGTCCACGCGAGCAAAGTGAACCCACTGTAGATAAAGAAGTTCTTCATCTTAGGCGTAGTTTAGGGCGAGGGAAATCTTACGTCAATGTAGCGTTTCAGGCGCCGCGAACGATCTGCGGCGCCGGCGCTACGGCGAGTTCGTCCGGCGCTGCGTGCTTTTCCCTTCGTCGTTCGGAGTTCCTCACCCTCTTGTCCTTCTGAAATCCTCCCCCTTTGTCATTCCGAGGTCCTTACCCTTTTGTCATTCCGACCGGGAGGGAGGAATCTGGGAGGGGGGTGGCGTAGGGGCGAATAATTATTCGCCCCTATTCCGATTCGCGTCGCCTGGGATCTGGCCCTATGGCTTAGGCCACACAGCTGCAGCCAGGTACTCTCTCGTTCAGGGGCGTCCCGATCCAGAGGATCCGAAGGAGCGGCCGAAGGAGATGTTGAGGCCACTGTTGATTCTGGTCTCGCTGCGGTCGATGCCGGTAATTTTCGACTCGAACCGAATGCGCGCCCTCGACCGGAACCATGCCACTGCGGGCCGTACCTGGCGTTGCGACACGCCGCCTCGTCTTGG
>JAZFTL010000100.1:0-2504 GCA_036446675.1 Thermoanaerobaculia bacterium | reverse complement strand
TATGTGTGAAGAAACTCCAAAACGGTTCAGCAGGTCTTGTAGGGCCTGGGCATGAATATTGCCCTCGAGGACTGCGATTGTCTTTCCTTCCAGGTCGAGAAAAGAACCGATCTCTGATTTTCTCGGGGAGTAGACGACCCCAAAATTACTGATCACAGTAACCTCGCTGAAACGGTACAACTCTGCTCTCTCTTCGGAATAAGCGATACCGGGTAGAAGATCGAGTTCCCGGGCCCGAAGCAACTCGAGACACTCGTTCCATTCGCAGTTTCGATACTGCAATGTCCACTCTTCGGCAGCGGCGATGGCATCAAGGACTTCGATGGCAAGTCCGGCGGCGGTTCCTGCCGGTTGGGTAAGGATGATCGGAGTATTCTCGTATACGCCGACACGAACGACTTGGGAAGTCTCTAATTCTTCAGCCGCAGCGGGGCAAAGACGAGCTGACCCCACGGCTGTCGCTAGAGAACAAACCAGGAGGAAGTTGCCGAGCTTATGCGCTGCACCTTGGGATAATGCGCGAAAGACTTTGTTCGGACCCATTAGTCTGGGAAATACCCTAGCACTAAACCACAGCCGACGCATCTTTGAGGAACTCATTCGCAGTTGCGAGAATCGAGACAGCGGTTACCCGAAACCAAGGAATGTGACCCAGGTGATCCAAGCCGATCCTGGTATAGTTATCCGACACCGTCAATGCCGCGCCTCGTGGCAATGACTCCTCTCGAAAGCCTTGCCACATTCTGCCCATTTCTACCCACTGCGATCAAGACGATAAAGTCCCCGACAAGGGAAAGCGTAGGAAATGAGCTACCGAGCGTTCAAATCAGCTCTGTTCGGTCTGGGTTGGATCCTCGCGATGACTCGCGCAGAATCCTCAGACTTTGGATCTCTCAGAGATCTACAGGTCGAGGCTTTCCAAGCAGAGCTGCCCCACAGCTCGGTTCATTCGATTCTCCAGTCCCGTGATGGTTATCTTTGGCTCGGAACCTTTGAAGGTGCGGTTCGATCAGACGGAGTCAGGTTTACTGTGTTCGACCGAATATCCACCCAGGGTGGCCTCCCAGATAGCAGCGTAAAACATCTCTTCGAGGACAGCAGAGGAGCTTTGTGGTTCGGCACCATGCTTGGGGGAGTCTCACGCTACGAGAACGAAGTCTGGAAGAACTGGAGAGCCGAATTCGGCATCGAAGATCTGCTCATCTCCGCGATCGTGGAAACGCCGGACGGAACGGTCTGGATTGGAACCAACTCGGGGCTATTTTCCATCCAAGACGACCGGGCGATTCGAGCCGCCGATCCTCTTCTGGACGGACGAATCCATGCCATGGCGGTAAGCCCTGATGGTGATCTGCTCGTAGGTTTCGATGGTCGCCTACTCAGCGTGTCTCCCGCACGCGGCACTTCGGACCTCTCTGCCGGACTACCTGCACGACCGATCATTGCTCTCGCCACGGGATCTGCAGGCGAGATCTGGGCCGGTACCGATGGCGGCGGACTGGCTCGCATTCTGAACGGTAAAGTGACTAGATTCGGCCTGGCTGACGGGCTCACGAACCTCAGAATCGGGGCCTTGCTCGTCGACCCCGAAGGCGCAGTCTGGATCGGTACGGAGGGCGGGGGTCTCAACCGTTTGGCCGAAGGCCGAATCGAATCACTCACCTCGCAAGACGGATTACCCAACGATCTTATCCGCGCGATCGCTCGAGACCACGAAGGGACGATCTGGCTCGGAACCAACGGCGGTGGACTCGTGGCGCTCAAGCGAACGAAGCTTATTCGCTACACGACAAGACACGGCCTGTCGTCCGAGTCGGTCCGCACGATAGCCCAGATGAGCGATGGCTCGATCTGGCTTGGTACAGACGGCGGCGGAATTAGCATAATTCGCGGCGAGGAGATCGTTTCGATTGGAAGGAATGAAGGTCTCTCGGGAGCTTTCATCCGCACTCTCTTCGAAGCGAGTGATGGCACTGTCTGGATCGGATCGGCTGATTCGGGGCTCTTCAAGTTTCGTGACAACGAACTGCATCGATTCAAAGGCCGCTTGCCAAGCGAATCCATCAAGTCGATCGACGAGTCAGAGGACCATACGCTTTGGGTCGGTACGAGCCGCGGGGTAGCTTCCATACGAGGCGACCAGATTCGTATTTTCGGAAGGTCGGAGGGCCTTGCCGACGAAGATGTCCAAGCTGTGGCAGTGGACGATCAAGGTGGAGTTTGGGTAGGCACCCGGTCAGGTCTCTATGTCATCGCGGAGAACAGCGTGGGTGAACTTTCTCTCGAAACACCGGACTCAATCTCCGTGTTCACCATTCGCCACAATCCTGACGGATCGATATGGCTGGGATCCAGCGACGGATTGCGATTGCTCAGAGGAGACGAGATCTTTTACTTTAGCGCCACCAGTGGTGTGCCTAACACCGCCATATTTCAAATCCTCGAAGACGATCTGAACTACCTTTGGCTCAGCACCAACCGCGGTATATTTCGGTTCTCTAGAG
>JAZFTL010000099.1:0-3443 GCA_036446675.1 Thermoanaerobaculia bacterium | reverse complement strand
AAACCCACCGACCGCGACTCATTTGTTATTCTTCTCATGGATCTGAAAGTCTCCTTCAACATGGCCAAACATATCCCCAGACCTATCGCAGGCAGGAATCCACCGACGGCCCTATCGCGCAAGTCACGCGTGGCCACCAAGGCGGTCCGGGCAGAGTTTAAGCTGATCGCGCCGAGATTGAAACCACTCCTTCGCTGCCACCGAGTAATCCGGCATCCACCCCACAGGGAGAAGACAATGACGAGAGAAGGTGAGTGCTGGCCCGCTGGGCCTTAGGTGGAGGCACCGGCTAGTGATTCAGGGGCGGGCACCAGCGTCATCCGATCGAGGGCTTCGCGCAGCGACTGTAGGTCATCCAGGAAACAGGTCCGTTTCTCGTCGATGAAGTGCTCGGCACGTTCACGGTAGTACTCGATTCCGTCCAGAAGGTTCTGTTTGAACTCACCAAAGTACTTGGGAGCACGGGCGGACAGTTCCAACGAGTATTTTTCCAACTCCTCGCGGAGATTGTCCACGTAGAGCGCCAGCTCTCGGATGAACATGTGCGGGCGATCGGGATTGGTCATCACCGATATCCGGCCGTAGATATGGCTGACCATCTCCTGCAAAGTAGAAATCCTCGAGAAATTCGAGATGTTGGGCCCGCAGCAAATCGCGGAGGTGGCGTTGGGGTCGATGCCGAACTTCGAAGTCGCCGGGCCGGCGAGATCGTGGCAGATGCAAGCCCTGGATACCACACCGGCCTCCACCACCGGAAGCTGTACTTCGGTCAACTCCTCTCCAGCGAGGTGCTCGAGTTTGCGTTTCTGATACGCGCGAGACGCGTGGCAGATTGGGATATCAGTAAACTCGGTATTGGAGACCAGGAATCCCTTGGGACAGGGGCTGCCGGGCTTGCCTTTCGCCAGGCGAGCGCGGCGGGCCTCCTCGCTGCCCGACTCACGCAGCGACCAGAAAGGAATCTTCAGCGGCGAAGCATCACTCAGAAACACGTCGCTATCCGTGGCCTTCAAGAGCTTCTTCAAGTGGGCGTCATCGACATTGGTCACCTCGGGCACTAGCAGGAAAGGAGTGGCCCAGCCGGTACCGTCGAGACGGTAGTATTGCAGCAGAAGGTCATTCTCGGCTGAGGTACCGATGCCACCCTGAGCTGTCATCCTCACGTCGAGAGGCGAGTCCACGACCGGCAGGCCTGCGGAAGCCCGAGCCTTGTTGTAGATCCCGTGCAACTTGTCACGAAACGCCGCCCGTTCCTCACGGAACTCTTCCATGATTGGGCCCATCAGCAGCCCCTGGGTGGCGAAGGCGTGACCGCCGCAGTTGAGCCCTGATTCGATGCGATATTCCGAGACCCACAAACCGCGTTTGGCCAGGAATTTGCCTTGGATGACTACCGATCGCCAATCGCTGACCTTCAGAACAATCTTCTTCTTAATGAAGCCGTTTTCGTCGGGAGAAAAGTCCGCAAATTCTCGCGCATAGGTGTAGAGGCGCTGGTTCATGCCCGCAGAGAAAATGATGGATGAGGTCAAGCCACTGTTGGCATAACCGCGCAAGGACGACATGGCGTCGGCAAACTCCGGCGGGAGCTTCTTGCCCTTGGAATAGGTGTCTCTATCCAGTTTGGTCATGATGTTCACATCGATCGCACCCGGCACCGCCAGCGGGCGAAGTTCATCCTGCTTGCGGGTCTTTTCCGTCGGATCGGTCGTGGCTTGCATGTCGAGGTAAGCACGCTTGAGATCCGTCTCGGGGAGCATCTCGAAGTAACGAGTAATCTCGCTACCGGGCTCGAATGGGGAGCCTTGCAGTGTCTTTGCCTGGCCGACCACTTGCCGGTCTACGAAGTCTAGGTAGGCAGTGACCCGCGCTGCACGCGAATCTTCCGCATGCTTGGTAATCTCCTCGAACGGTTCGCCAAGCTGCTCGAGGTGGTACTTCCGTGTTTGTTCGATGAGAACATCGTCTACCAGCGAGATGACCGACGAAATACCAAACTTGGCAACCCGCAGCGGGGTATCAATGCTGAATCCCGTACCCATCACTGGGATGTGAAAGGTATGCTGACTGTGAACACTCGAATCCGCCATATTGCTTTCTCCACAAGCAGCCGGCTGCGAATAGGCCAGCGTGCGTCACCTGCAATCGGACCATCATAAGGCACGAAAGGCCACCACAACTGCTAACGACCGGCTACCAACCGTCATGCGCAGGGAGGGAACCACTCTTCCATGATCCTTCCGTCTGGGGAGTTCTCTGCCAACGCCGCTGGTAGCCGCCTGTCGGGCCGCGATAGCTCCACGCTTCCTGAAGACCGAACGAGCCCAATAACATCTGACATGGTAGAAGACAGCGCGCCCGGGGTCCACCGAGAATTCCGCGGGAGAGAGGCGAGACTTCTGAAGTTCACCTCAACACGAAAAATTCACCGAATCGGACTACTCAAAGTGATCCGGATTCTCGCAACCTGTGACAGCTCTTTCCGAGCGCAGTGCTGCCGAGCGCATGCTACTTGCACAAGGATGCTGGCTGGTTGCACTGTTGTGACCTCGATTTCGGTACCAAGAACTCAAGCACCGTCAGAAAAAATTGGAAATCGCAGCTTTGAGCACTCAATGCACCCCGTGTAGAATGTCCGTCGGCGTGTGGAGTAATCCGCAGGTCTTGAAGTTGGACCGCGACGTACGAACTAGTACTCGTTCACTCCTGAATCGAGGAGTTCATACGTGCACCGGCGAATACCTGAAGGGTGTGCCATTGCTCTTGAGCAGTGCTGGAACGAACCACGCGGAAAGGCACTGTCAAAGAGCCCGCTGCGGCGGGGCACACTCATCAACCCACGCGTCAAGGAACACTAGCGGATTATTTTACGGGTGAGCGCATCGATCAAATGAAAAAGAAACACACCCTATTCAAGAAGCCGAAGGCCTCGTCATCTGCGCCGCCTCCTCCACGGATGACCGCGATGGAAGGCGGATGGGCACCCACCGTGCTGACGGAGCTGCCCACCGGAGTGATCAACCCCGAGGTGTTCGCCGACCTGGTTTTGAAACTCGCCTACATGGAGCCGACCTTCACCACCCAGCGAGTCGTTCAGCAGCTCTGCTTGCCGCTTTCGATTGTCACCGAGTTGTTGGAGCAAGCAAGAGAGGATCAACTGGTCGATGTTCTCGGACCCGATGGCCCCTTCAACTACCGCTACTCGGTTTCAGTCCGAGGCCGTGAACGCGCCCAGAGACTCTTGGAGATTTCCAGCTATGTCGGGCCCGCCCCGGTATTACTCGAGGAATATGTGTCCTCCCTCGATTGGCAATGCGCACGGCTCCCCCACGCCTCCCCCGAGCGAGTGGAGGCCGCCCTTGAGGACTTGGTGCTGCCGACGCAGGCGGCTGAGGTCATTGGCCTGGCTGTTTCTTCAGCCCGGAGTCTGTTCATCTTCGGAC
>JAZFTL010000098.1:0-2217 GCA_036446675.1 Thermoanaerobaculia bacterium | reverse complement strand
GCTATGGCTGATCAGGTCTTCCTGGGAGTGACCGCTCGAAAAGCGGACCGAGTTCGAGAACTCATTCCGGTGTTCCAGAAGGTGAACGCCGAGATGCCGGGATCGATCGCCTTCATTACCCAGTTCAGCATGTTTCAGCAGGGCTTCAGCGGCGGCAGGAGTATAGATATTGAGCTTTCCGGCCCCGATCTAGAGCACCTGATCGCGCTCGGAAGTGAGGTCTTCGAGAAAGTGAGGAAGGTACTTCCTGGAGCTCAGGTGCGACCTGTGCCGAGTCTGGATCTGGGAAATCCGGAGGTGCATGTACGGACGGACCGCAGGCGAGCGGCCGAAATGGGGATCTCGAATCGAGACCTGGGAACGATGGTCAACGTGCTGATCGACGGAGCCAAAGCCAGCGAATACCGGTATGAGGGCCATGAAATCGATCTCAGAGTCGTGGCTGATACGGGGCACCTACAGCGAACTCATTTGATCGATCAACTGCCGTTGTCGACCCCTTCGGGTGAGTTGATTACATTGGGGTCGGTGGCGGCGATCGAAATTGTGAGCGGACCGGCGCAAATCGCGCATGTGGAACGGGAGAGAGCAATTACGATCAAGGTAAGTCCGAGTGAAGAGATCCCCCTGCAATTGGCCATGGAAACCATCGAAAACGATGTCCTGGGACCGATGCGCGGGCAGAAACGTCTCGGAGGACTCTACCGAGCACGCCTTTCGGGTACGGCGGATAAACTGACCTTGACGCGCCGGTCTCTACAGCGCAACTTCATCTTGGCCATAGTGATTACTTACCTTTTAATGGCGGCGCTATTCGAAAGCTTCTTGTATCCATTCGTCATCCTTTTCAGTGTTCCTCTAGCTGCCCTAGGTGGTTTTCTGGGACTTGCCGTCGTCAATCTCTTCACCTATCAGGCTCTAGACGTCTTGACGATGCTCGGTTTCATCATTCTGGTTGGTACAGTCGTCAATAACGCCATTCTCATCGTTCATCAATCACTGAATCATATGCGCGAGGAGTCGATGCCGCCGCGCCAAGCAATTCGAGAAGCGGTCCACAACCGTATCCGTCCTATCTTCATGAGTGTGTCGACCAGTATCTGCGGAATGCTTCCACTGGTTCTTTTTCCTGGTGCAGGCTCCGAACTCTACCGGGGTTTGGGCAGCGTAGTGGTGGGCGGGTTGATCGTGTCGACCGTCTTCACGCTGATCTTGGTTCCGGCGCTTTTTAGCCTCGTGCTCGATGCTAGGGAGAATCTCAAAGGACGGCTCTACCGCCGGCGAGATCACGAACCGGGGTTAGAGCCCACCTTCGACCGGTAGAGGCTCCGCGCACAGATTTCCGGCTGCAGCCGGAGCGGTGACAGTCGCGAAAGTCATACCAATTTGTAAGACTGTGCGTATACACTTCAGGAGCATCACGGCTGACAAGTGCATGGAGACGGATAGGCGATGAACCAAGAGACTCGTTCGATGCTAAAGGACCGCCTTTTCGCCGGGTGTAAGGCTCTCTCGGCACTCGCATCAGGAACCTTGGTAGTGGGTCTCGCGGGATGTGCCTCAGGCGGAAGACCGCAGCCGAGCCCGATGGAGACATCGGCCACCGGCCCTTCTGTTGCTGATTCCCGCGCCGTCTCGGCAGCGCTCGTCGCCGCTGCGGAACTCGAGCTTCTGTACTCCACTATGGACTCGAATGTTGCGGAGTATGAGGGTGGCCTGGAGTTGATCGAGGCCGGCGAAGAGTGGCTGGGAGAAGAGAAGCTGCGCTCGAGTTCGGCCAAGATCCTCTCAGGTGCAGGAATGTGTGGCGCCATCTCTGGATGCGATATCAGCAGGTTTTTCGACTCCTATGATCGTCTGTTGAGTCTTCAAGGGGCGGTCATGAAGCGGCAACAGGCAAGCTCCGGGAGAGAGAATGACGGTCTGGAGCGGATTGCAGAAAGCGAGGGTTTCAAGAGTGAAGCTGTGCCGCTGGATCAAGAGCTTGCCGCACTTGACGGAGCGGCGTCACTCCTCGGAGGCTCCGATCTGCGCGATCTCATCATTCTGAACACACCCATCAACGCCGCTCTTGATGATTGGCTTACCTGGATGCGGCCCGATCTTATGACGGCCTATCGCAACTACCAGTTCTTGCGACCGAAGATAGCGCCAATATATGAAGAAGCAGGCCTTCCTGAGGCACTCTTGTTTGCGATGATCGCCACTGAGACCCGA
>JAZFTL010000097.1:0-2840 GCA_036446675.1 Thermoanaerobaculia bacterium | reverse complement strand
TCTATATCCACATCAATATACCGCGCCTGCTCAGGGGTAAGCCGGGTGAGCTTCACGCCGAGCTGATCGAGATGTAGGCGGGCGACCTCTTCATCGAGTTTCTTTGGCAGCATGTAGACCTTCTTTTCATACGAGTTTTGGTTTGCCCAGAGCTCGATCTGAGCCAAAACTTGATTGGTGAAAGACGCCGACATCACGAAGCTCGGATGTCCGGTAGCACAACCTAAGTTGAGGAGACGACCAGCCGCGAGAATCAGAACGCTATGACCGTCGGGGAACCGCCACTCGTCGAACTGTGGCTTGATCTCAATGTGTTTGATACCGGGAACGTTCTTGAGACCAGCCATGTCGATCTCGTTGTCGAAGTGACCGATATTTCCGACGATCGCTTTGTCCTTCATGCGCGACATCTGCTCGGCGGTTACAATGTCGTAGTTTCCGGTCGTGGTGATGAAAATGTCGGCTGTTTCGACCACCTCTTCGAGGGTTGTCACTTGATATCCTTCCATTGCAGCTTGGAGGGCGCAGATGGGATCGATCTCCGTGATGATGACCCGCGCTCCCTGGCCGCGGAGTGCCTGGGCGCAGCCTTTGCCGACTTCGCCGAAGCCACAGACTACTGCCACCTTGCCGCCGATCATCACGTCGGTCGCGCGGTTGAGTCCGTCGATAACCGAGTGTCGACAGCCATAGATATTGTCGAACTTCGACTTGGTGACCGAGTCATTTACGTTGATCGCGGGAAAGAGGAGTACACCATCATTTGCCATCTGGTAGAGACGGTGGACCCCGGTTGTGGTCTCCTCCGAAACTCCACCAACACCCTCTGCTAGGGCCGTCCAGCGTCCCGGGTGGGCTGACAGCTCAGTCCGAATGGTCTGCAGGATAACGCCCAACTCCTCTGAGTCTTTCTCGGCGTCGAATTCCGGGATCACTCCGTCGACTTCGTAAGTCCGAGCTCTATGGACGAAGAGGGTCGCGTCGCCGCCGTCGTCGACGATGAGATCGGGTCCCGATCCGTCCGGCCAAACCAGCGCTTCTTTCGTGCACCACCAGTACTCTTCGAGAGACTCGCCTTTCCACGCGAAGACCGGGATCCCCAGGGGATTCGTCGGGGTTCCACCGGCCGAGGGCGGGCCCACGGCGACCGCAGCCGCGGCGTGGTCTTGGGTCGAGAAGATATTGCAAGAAACCCAGCGAACATCTGCTCCCAGTTCGGTAAGGGTCTCAATGAGAACCGCCGTCTGGACGGTCATATGCAGACTTCCCATCACCTTGGAGCCTGCCAGAGGTTTGCGTTCTGCATGCCGTGATCGGAGTGCCATCAAGCCGGGCATCTCTTGCTCGGCAAGGCGAATTTCGTTGCGACCATGCTCGGCGAGATTGAGATCGGCTACTTTGAATGGGAGGCGATGCTCGAGTGTAGCCTCGACTCCCGGGTCCTGTTCTTTGGTTATGATATTCATGCTCTATCTCCTCTACATTCACACGGCTTGGACCGTGGGCTGCTGATCTTTCGTGGTTTGGATTCGTGTTGTCTCGAACGGTAAGTTAGCCGCGGCGTGTACTCCGGGATGCTTCTGGTGACCTCTTCTGTCCACTCGCTACAAACAGCGCCGGGCCCATCGCCGAGGGATCAGTGGGTAGGGCACGGAAGACGAACTTGCTGATTGCGGCAGACTCAAACCACCGATCGATGCGGGATTCGGAAAATCCCAGCCACAGATGCCCCATCTCTTGTCGGTAGTCGTCTCGGTCGTGGGGCAGCATGTCGACGATCAGGCAGGACCCGCCGGGCTTCAGAACCCGTCCGACCTCGTTGATGGACCGCTGAGGTTCCGGGAGGTGATGCAGGACCAACATCAAGATCGCGGCGTCGAGCGACTCATCTTCCAGCGGTAGAGCTTCGAGACGACCATGTCGCAATTCAACGTTTTTGAGAGATCCAAGCTGTTGCTTGGCTGCCTCGAGCATGGCCTCCGAGTCGTCGACCGCTATAACACGGCCAACGAACGGGGCGATCGCGGCGGTGGTCTGACCGGTACCGCAACCAAGATCTCCGACCACCCATTGTGGGTTCAGGAGCGCCGGCAGGGCCGCTAACTCGAATTGAGTGCCGAACAGGTCTCTTCGCAGTAGCGACCAATGAGCGGCGGCCGAGGTGAAGAAACTCTGCGACTTAGCACGCCTTGTAGCGAGGATGTCGGCAAGACGAATTCTGTCCTGCTGCACCGAGGCTCCTTTGCTGACCTGTTCTCTAACCAAATCCCACAGTACCCCGGCGGCTTTATCCTCCCGATCGAGGATTGCAATGTACTTGCGGCTGGTTCCGTCTCGCCTGGAGATGACCCAGCCACTGTTACCCAGTATTTTGAGATGGCGACTCACGGTCGATTGGGGAAGCTGGAGGACCGCACAGACTTCCGACACAGTGAGTTCTTGTTGGTCTAGGACCAACAGGAGTCGACAGCGAATCGGATCCGCCAGAACCGACATCCAGTCGAATACAGCTGCATTGATCTCTTGATCGGTTTTTTGGATTAATCCGTTCATCCGGCTGAAAGGATATTCTCTTCCAAAGACGATGTCAAGCTCGAAGTATCCAAAGCAAGGCCGTCAACCACCGTGGAGCGCGGATGAACGTAGTGGGACCGCTCGGAAACTCCCACATCGGCACATATACTGGACGCATACAGTTGCTATCCATCGCTCGAGGACGGACAATAGTCTGCTATGAAAGCTCACCTGCTCCTGCGACGATGGTTAGTGGTGCTGTTATTCATCAGTCCCGCATATGCGGACGAAATTTTACCTCAGAACGAATCCTACCAATCGACCAT
>JAZFTL010000096.1:0-3144 GCA_036446675.1 Thermoanaerobaculia bacterium | reverse complement strand
CGGTTCTGTTGCGCAATCAAAGAGGCGCAGCTACAGACTAACAACGGGAAGGCGACGAGCACCGAGAAAGTCAATCGGGCAAACATTGACGGATGGACCTCCTATTGTGGGACGAGACGTTACAAGTATATCCAACGGATGTCCGACATGCCACAAATTTCCGAACCTGTATGATCCGTCATTCGATTCAAATAAGGACTCTGGACGAGTCACCTTAGCGGCTGTGCGGGCAGCCCAGAATAACGGGCGACATTCCATTTGGTAGGCCGGCGTTGATTGGGATATGATTGCTGGTAAATCAGGGTCGAGGTCTACTTTATCCGAGGCCGCAAACGGGGGGGAGTGCCATGCAAAAAATCGCGATGATTCTGTTTCTTTCTCTCTTTCTGGGCTTGCCTAGTCCAGGCTACGGACAGGTTCGTCTGTGGAGCCGGGACATTGGGGGCAACTTCTACTTTTTGTCGACGTCAACAGGGGATCTTCTGGTCAGTACGCAGAACAAAACCATGCTGCTAGACGGAGAAACCGGCGAAACGATTTGGACCAGGGATGATCTTACAGGGTGCAAGGCAGTCTTTGCACCGATTTATCAATTCGAGTGTAAGTATCTCCCCTTGGGAGATCTGAACTTCGAAATCCTACCTTCGGTTCAGAGAATGATAGGCCACGAATCAGTGGACGGAGAGCTGGCCATTTTCGATCTGGAAACAGGTGCTACCGTTTTCGAACCTGAAAGCGGCTCATTCGGCAAGATCCGGCGGTATGTCCACTCGGAACCGTCTGGTCAGCTAGCCTTCTTTGCTGAGGGTGAGGATGATGAGTTCTTAATGGTGGGTGTGCGACTTGCCGACGGCCGAGTAATGTGGCAGTTCGATTCTCCTACCACAAAAGATCCGGCATGGCTCGGAGTGCTGGAGGACGGATCAGTATTGATGTACGGGAAAAACGATGGGGAGCGAATCCTGGCTATGCTGGATCTGAAGGAGGGAACGATCGCTTGGCAAAATGATGAAGTTTTAGACGAGGATGTTAAAGTGCTTTGGGCCCCTAAATTGCGTTTTAGTGGTAAGGATTGGCGCCCGAAACAGTATCGCATTGAGCCCCTGATCTTTGATTCTGAATCGACTCTGATTTCCTTCGTTACAAAGGACGGACCCATGCGGCTCAGCCGAGATGGAGAGTTAATCTGGCGTGGGGTTGACCTTGATGGTAAAGACCCCTCACAGATGATACTTGCTGAAGGCGTCTTATATCTCCTTCAGGAAAAGAATGTCTTTGCAATTGATTCGAGTGACGGGCGGATCTTGTGGCGGGTGAAGGCGCGCTTTGACCCTGATACGATCGAACTGCATGATCAAGGCCTGTTGGTTTGGTCAAAGAAGAGACTCGATCTCCTTGACACAGAATCAGGTTCACCACGGTGGCGAAAGGAACTCGATATTTCTGAGGCTGCTGCAAATGCCCATGTTGTAACAAGCGAGCGAATCTATGTCGCGGGCAAGAAGGTACTGAGTGAAGTGAACATTCTCGATGGCGGACTGACTAGACTAGCGCGATACGAATTCGACGATGGTGAAGGACCGACGAGGCTGAGTTTGGCTGAAACATCCCTTATACTGGAGTCACCCCAGAATTTCGCACGCTACGACCTGACCAGCCAAGAATTCATCCATCGATACTACAAGTCCCCTCGCTCGAGCGGATGGGCGCGTTTTGGTGCCTACGCGCGGGGTGGTTTAGCTGGCTTCCTTACTGTGTTCGGAGCACGCTATGGGTACACAGCACTCAGGGCGCAGTATTCGTATTACTACTTCGAGAACGAAGATGGGGGTGAAGCTCGTCGTTTTGCCTTCATCAGGGTTGACAGGGAGACGGGGCAGGAAGAGGGCACTTTGTGGCTGAATCAGCGAAAGCCGGAGATCATTTTTGACAGCCAGACCGAGATACTTTTTTCAAGAGAAAAAGGTTCCCTCGAGGCGGCTCGATTCATCAACTGAAGACCCTCGGGAGGGTATAGTCGGGCCGCTGTTCCTTTTCAAGTGGCCACCGTTGCCAGTGAAGAAGTCCACGACCCGAGCTGACCTGTCCACGACGAATTACTATTCAATCGGGTAATCCATTGAAATCTCAAGTCTTGCGACCTTCGGAGTGATCGCGAAGATTGCCCGATGCGCGACCTGATTATCCTGCTGGTTCACCTCATCGCCACGGTCGGCATTCCACGACCAGCTTGTCGTGGTAGTCGGACATCTTGTTGATCGTTCGATTGTAGAGGGTACTGTCAAGTCAAGCGACTAGAGGACCGAGCGGTTGCTCCTGGCCGTCTCTAGGCTGTTGATTCTTCGTGCTAAGGCCCACTGATTTCGTCTCAGTCACCTTCCGCGTCCTATCAGAAAATTCGGCCGTGAGATATTGACCTTCAAAATCGGGACTACCACAAAGCCTGCGAGATGGTTCTGGGCCAGAGCAATCGCGGTAGGCTAAAACACCACCGCGGCAATCACCATGGCTAACGCAAGTCCCCGGTCTCCTCTCTAGAGACATACACTCTTTCCCTTCTGTCTAGTCCGCACGAGAAAACTTAGGGTTGTATTCTACTACGATATCGTACGCCTCTCAGCCGTCGAAGCGACTTTGCGGAGAATGTTGTCAAGACCAAGTCTCATTTGAGGAAGTTGGGGTCGTCTCTCACATTTGGCACTTGGCTGTATAGTCGGCTTACCGGACAAGTGCCAGCCCGGGTGGTCGGTGCGGTCAAGTCGGCGTGATGGCGGTTAGAAACTGGATTCGGCCACGGGCATATAGCAAATACAGTTGATTTTTCTCTCACGCCCCTGATTCGAAACAACCGAACTGGGACTCCGGGTCTCCAGCTGAACACCGGCTCGATCTCTACTTTCGAATAACTTCTCAACCGATCTACGACTTGTGAACGACGACCGGTGACCAATGAGTGACCCGCCGGCTCGATCCAGGTGCCTCCGACACTGGTCCGACGTGTTCCGTAACCTTTTGTTTGTGGCACAGGTGATTCGGGCCAAGGCTAAGCCCCATTTCATGCGGCTTTCGGTGATCGGGGATAGGGTTTGTGGCACGGCGCAGCGAGTCTTGTTTTTTCAGAAACCCTCGACGCCTGCACGATTC
>JAZFTL010000095.1:0-6157 GCA_036446675.1 Thermoanaerobaculia bacterium | reverse complement strand
GGGCTTTTACCACGGGCTGCTATGGGTAGTAGCCGCGCATCGTCTTGGCCTCGACTCCAGACTGAGCGATCTTGATTTCAATTGTCCGGAATTCGTCATCTTCTGAGCTATTGCTCGATTGATACGCTAGATAGTATCGCGACCGCAGTTCGTCTTGAATGATCTCATAGATTACGGGCAGTTCGTCGCTGGACTCCACGATGAAACTCCTTCCACCGGTCTCTTGCGCCAGCCGCGACAACTTCTTGCGGACATCTCGTTCTTTACGCGAAAGATTCAAGCCGATGGTGTAAATTGCGACACCGGCTCGACGGGCGTATTCGAGAGTGTCCTCGTAGCTAAAGCGGCTGTGCTCATCTTGACCGTCCGAGAGCAACACCAGGGCGCGCTGCCCTTTGATCCCGTTGAAATAATAAAGAGCGAAAATCAAGCTGTCGTACAGGGCGGTTCCCCGTTCTGCCCGCAGTCCCGCCAGGCCACCGGCAAGTTTACCGAGGTCATTGGTAAACTTCTGGGTGAGATTCGGGTGATCGTTAAAGGTGATCAATGCGGCGCGATCTTTGGGTGTAATGGACGCTTCGAAGAAGCCCAGTGCTGCTTGCTGGGCCATAGAGAGGCTCTCTTCCATGGAGGCCGATACATCCAACAGAATCTCGGCATGAATTGGCAGATTAGAGACCAGATCGAAGCGCATGGGGTCCTGGGCTAGCCCATCTTCGAATATCAGGAAATCATCGATTCCCAACCCTTTGACCGGGCGTTTGTTCTCATCGAGAGCGGTAATGTAAAGCTCTACGAATTGAATCTCGAGATTTTCCATGTGAGGTGGAGCATTGATGAAAACCGTGTCCTCGGTCGTGTTGCCGTCCGGCAGTGAAGCAACCACCCGAACATAGGCGAGTTCTTCCGTGCCGTTCAGGAGAATCGGTTGCACCCAAGGGGGCTGGTTCAGAGTGGCGACGAGCGTTTCGTTCAAATAGTAATCGACCTTACTGATCACCTTATCCTCGGGTATGTCGATCTTGGCCTCTGCCCGGAGGCTACTCACATACCGCTTGTTACGCCTTGGTTCCACCAGCCGCACTGCGAAACGATTCGCACCCGTGTTGATTTGGATCTCGTCACGTGCCAGCTCTTCATCAGCGCTGTTGTAGGCCACTGCTTCGAGAGTGCGGATGCGGGGCAAAGAGCCCAAATCGAGTTCTACACTGAACGGAGGTGCAACTTTGGTCAGCAGCGGTCGACCATCTAGGATGAACGAAACCCTGCCGATATCTGATCCGGTAATCAGCGTTTCGATACGCGTCATCCCGGTATTCAGTTCGCCGCGTGGAGGGACGATCCGCAGCGTTGCGGCGCCGGTAGAAATCGCGGCGTTCGCTTCTGCCAGCAGCTTGGCGGTCTCCTTGTCCGGTGGAACAACGTCAGCGTAATCGACTACGGGAACCTCAATCTTCGCCTGATTTCTGAAGTACGCCTTGGCGTTGAGATCTTCTACTTTGATCACGAGATCGTACTTCGCCGGGCGGAGATAGCGCTCGAATACCAGCGGGATCTGATCCCCTGGGATGTCGGAACTGGAGAAGTTGAACTGATAACGAAAGTTGTCGAACAGCCGATCTTCACGGAGTACCTCGCCGGTCACCACGAAGTTGTATGAAGTGTGTCCGGCGAGGTCGGCCAAGCCCGCTTGATCCACCGGTACGGTGATAATCGACTGTACGATCGTCCGGTTCTGATGGCGCCCCGGAAAGCTAATTGCCACTTCTGCGTTGAATGTAGCGTCGGTCGGCGCAAGATCTGTCGAGTAGGTGTGAAAGGTCGTAACCCACTCTTTTGATGGTGACTTCGGCGTCCTCAACAGATCGGATACGGTGGACATGAAGCTGAGAGCCCCCCCTGAGGTGGCGCGCCCTATTGCGGCAGCCACTGCCTGGCCCTGGTCGTACCTGCAGCTAGAAACCAGCTCTTGGATACCAATCGCCCGCGGCGGCGCAAACTTGAGCAGGGCTCGAATGGAATCTTGCGGGTACCATAGCCAATAGGGCCCCTGATCGAAACGCCGGTAGAAGAGAAGCAAGGTCTCGAAGCCGGTGTTTTGTGCGCTGCTATAAAACCAGACTTCAGCCGGCCAAAGTTCGTGGCAGGCGATGATGATACGGGCCTCGGGGAGGCCGTTGAGCAGCATGATTTTGGATCGATCACCGGTGAGGTCGCCGAACTCATGGCGAGCTTGCTCGATCATCGCTTCATAGCGTTCTCTGAATTCGTTGCGGGCGGTGGCTGGGTACTGGTCTCTGATCTTCCAGAACTGCTCGATGAAGGCGTCCCTCTGGTAATCCTTCTTGATCGCCAGGAAGGCATCCCTCTCCTCTTTGGTGATGATCAGTTCGACTGCTTCGAGCCAAGTCTTATATTTGTCTCCGAGGTCTTCCGGGATCGGAGTTTTCTTGGCTCCGATCAGCACGAGGCAGAGACACATGACGACGGAAAGCGTCAAGATCACTTTGGTGCTACGGCGGAGCCCTCGAGGCAGTCTCGGCATGGATGCTATCCTATGATTCCCGCCAAGGTCGGGCAAGCCTTCGGGCAACAGTCGGCTCGGCTCGCGATAGGATCGGCCCTTCTATGGAACACGTTTATCTCGATCACAATGCTACGACGCCCCTCGATCCTCGGGTTGGTGAGGCGATGGCCGATGCGATGTCGCAGCTGCATTGGAATTCGTCTTCGGTTCATTATTTCGGTCAGAAGGCTCGTGAGGCGGTAGAGGGTGCACGCGAACGGGTTGCGGCCTTACTCGGCGCCGCGCCCGCAGAGATCGTTTTTACCTCATCGGGCACCGAATCGAACAATGCCGTCATCTTTTCATCAGCCCGTAGAGCGGGGTTCAAGGGCCATTTGGTCGTCTCATCATTTGAGCATCCATCCGTCGAGACGGCGATGTGCGATTTGGAGATGGCAGGAGTGGAGGTCACCAGGGTCGATCCGGGAGCTTCCGGGGTAATTGACGCCGATGCGATGATCGCCGCGATTCAGCCGGGCACTGGTCTGGTTTGCCTTATGCTGGCGAACAATGAAATCGGCACGATCCAACCCGTCGGAGAAGTAGCGATCGCCTGTCGAGATCTGGGAGTGCCGATTCTCTGTGATGCGGTGCAAGCAGTGGGCAAGATTCCAGTGCAAGTTCATGCGTTGAGTGTGGACTACTTGTCTCTCGGCGCCCATAAGTTCTACGGCCCGCTCGGGGCGGCGGCCTTATGGATTCGCCAGGGCCAGGCGTTTGACAGCTTCTTGGTGGGAGGAAGTCAGGAGCGATTTCGTCGCGCCGGTACAGTGAATGTACCCGCAGTCGTGGGGATGGGATTGGCTGCTGAAATGGCGATGCAGAAGATAGACGAACGCGCCGCACACCTTCAGGCCCTCCGCGATCAATTTGAAGCGGGCCTCGGCTCGATTCCGGACGTAGTGATTCACGGTGCCGGAGAGGAACGCCTACCGAACACCTCGAACATTGCTGTCCTTGGGGTCGAGGGGGAGTCGTTGATGATTAGGTTGGACCTTCACGGCTACGCAGTGTCCACCGGATCGGCCTGTTCATCTGGGAAGGTCGAACCGAGCGCAGCTCTTATGGCGATGGGATTGCCTCTGAGTGAGGCCCTCTCCAGTCTCAGGATCAGTTTCGGCGTTTCCAACAGCGAGTCGCAGGTCGGTGGTTTCTTGAAGAGTCTTGCCGAGGATGTCGTGGCACTACGCCGGGTCACGCCTAAGAAGCGTTGAAACGGGGAGGGTTAAGAGCAGGCATGAGTACTAGCATTGCAGTGGCGATGAGCGGCGGGCTCGATTCTTCGGTAACCGCCTGGCTCCTCTCGCAGCAAGAGACTCCGGTCATCGGTCTGTCAATGTTGCTGTGGGACCGCTCCGAAGAGGCGGTGCACGGCCGCTGTTGCGGAGCCCTCGATTTGGGTGACGCGCAACGGGTTGCCGGAGCCTGCGGCATAGCGCACTACACCTTGAGGATGGAGGAGGAGTTTCGCCGACAGGTGGTGGAGCCTTTCGTCCAAGACTACCTGAATGGTAAGACCCCGGTTCCTTGCACCAATTGCAATACTTGGATCAAATTCGATCTCTTCTTGGACAAGGCGCGCTCGTTAGGAGCTGAGAGAATGGCTACCGGTCACTATGCCCGCATACTCCAGGGGGCAGATGGACTTGAACTCCACGCTTCCCTCTATCCGGAAAAAGACCAGAGCTACTACCTCTTTGAGCTCACCCAAGATCAACTGCAGCGGTCGATGTTTCCCTTGGGGGAGCTCTCCAAAGACGCAGTGCGCGACCTGGCGCGGCAGGCCGGACTGATCGTCGCTGAGAAGGGTGAGAGTATGGAAATCTGTTTTGTGAAGAACGGCATTCGAGAGTTCGTCGAAGCGGAATTAGAGCGGTTTCCGGAGAGCTACGAGAACGTCCCGTCGGTCGCGCCCAGTTCCGTAGTTGACCAGCAAGGTCGAGAACTCGGTCAGGGAGATCCCTACTACCGGTACACCGTAGGCCAGCGCCGCGGTTTGGGAGTGGCGACCGGCGAGAAACTCTATGTACTCAAGGTCGATCCCGCAGAGAACCGAGTCGTGGTGGGAGGCAGAGACGCGCTGAGATCAACCGGCTTATTTGGCGAACGGCTTCATTGGATTGGGCTTGAACAGCAGGTTCCAGTCGAAGCTGTGGTGAAGATCCGGTCTCGACATCCAGGGGTGCCCTCGACGATTCGACCCCTCGGGGACTCCCGGGTGGAGATCGACTTCGAAGATCCTCAGATCGGAGTCACCCCGGGCCAAGCAGCGGTCTTCTATCAGGGGTCGCGAGTTCTAGGTGGCTGTTGGATCAGCGCCGCGAAATAGATGGTGCTCCCGGCTCGTCGTGATCTTCACGGTCGTTGGCGCTATCCGATTGGATTGTGAGTTCGTAGCTTCGGGAAAAGAGAAAAGTCACGATCTGCGGTCAGGAGCTCTTCGACACCGTGGGCAAGGCAGATCGCGGCGATGCGGGCATCGTGAATGATGGGGCCGCGGACTCGAGGTCTTTGCGCAAGTTCGCCCAGGACACTCTTGAAGTCACTGGTTTCGTTCAGTAAACGACAGGTGGGCGAGTCCGTCCAGGCAGTGAGTTGGTTCCATGCCTGCTCAGGCAGCAAAGGCGGATAGCATCTCTACTCGGGTGAGCTTCCGGGTTAGATTCTCTCTTGCAGTGCGATAACGACGGTGACCTCGCCTTTCACCGATTGTCGCCGACCAAGCTGTTCGATCAATGCCGACAGAGTGCCTCGCAGAACCTCTTCGTGCAACTTGGTAAGTTCCCGAGCCACTGCCGCCGGGCGATCGCCCAAGATTTCAAGCGCATCCTCGAGACTGGAGATCAAACGCTGCGGCGACTCGAACAGCACTACGGTATGGCCTAGATCCTGAATGCGAGCGTAGAAGTTCCTGCGTTTACCGCGGCGGGGGGGAGGAAAACCCAGAAACGTAAACGGGTATGGCGGTAGGGCCGACAGGACGATTGCCGCCGTGACCGCCGATGGGCCCGCCACATGTTCGATAGCGATGTTCTGTCGCGCCGCCTCCCTGACGAGTGTGTAACCCGGATCGCTCAAGAGCGGTGTTCCGGCGTCGCTTACCAGTACGACCGCCTTGCCGTTGACCACATGCTCCAGGACTTGAGCTGTCCGCTGGCGTTCGTTGTGTTCATGGAACGAGAGGAGGCGTTTCTTGAGGCCAAGATGTTGCAGGAGTCGGCCGGTTCGCCGGGTGTCTTCGCAGGCGACTAGATCGGCCTGCTCGAGACACCGGACGGCGCGGCTGGAGAGATCCTCCAGGTTTCCGATGGGTGTGGCGAGGATGTAAAGTGTTCCGGACATGGGATCAGGCCTGGCGCACTCTACGATGGCGCCATTTGAATAGAACCACCTCCCAGACGAACTCTACGTCAAACGCGAAGCCGGAGGTGGTAAGGCGCTGAGAGATTCTCCGGGCGACACTGCCGCGCAGCAGTTTGAAACCACATTGGGTGTCGCGAATACCGCGCATTCCGAGTATCTGAATGATTACGTTGAAAGTGCGGCCCATGAGCTCGCGGTAGAAGGCTTGATGTCTCTTGATCACGGCGC
>JAZFTL010000094.1:0-3760 GCA_036446675.1 Thermoanaerobaculia bacterium | reverse complement strand
TCTTCCATCCAAGCATGTTATTCATGCGGTGGGGCCTAAGAAAGGTGATGAGGATATTGACCGCAAACTCGCCTCGGCGGTGCGGGCGTCTCTGGCTCTGGCTGACAGACATCGTCTGAAGTCGATTGCAATACCGGCGATCTCGACGGGGTCATTTGGGCTTGCGGTGGATCGATGCGCGCGCATTACTTTGACCGAGGTACACCGTTACCTGCAGGGGGGGACCAAGATCGATCGAGTTGTCCTCTGCTTGTTGGGTGAAGAGTCCTTTAAGACCTTTCGCAAAGAACTGCGCCGCGGATTTCGCTAAGTCGAGACCCACGATGGCGAGCGCGATCCTAGGCTCCAAACTTGGCTAGCCGCCCAGCATTGGCCAACAGTAATCCCATTAACTTCCACGCTTCGATCGTTCCGAGGTGACCAACCACCGCGGATTCTTCGGTAAAGGTTCGGCACGAATCTACGAAGCATCGCTTCGAGTTCAGCAGTAGGGGGACCGGGTGCCAGCTGTGAGCCAGCATTGGAGCCGGCGTAGAGTGATCGCCGGTGATCGCTATGACGTCGGGCTGCAGAGCAAGGAGGTCAGGCAGAATGCGGTCTACCGCTTCGATGGCCTCTGCTTTAGCTTCGAGGTCCCCGTCCTCTCCGGCCATGTCCGTCTGCTTGACATGTATGAAAAAGAAGTCGAAGTTGTTCCAATCTTCGCGGACCGCCGGAACCAAGTCTTCGATCTTCTTACCGCACGGTACGACCGCCATACCGCACGCCTTCGCGACACCCCGATACAGGGGGTATCCTGCGAACGCTGCCGCTCGAATTTTATATAGATCACCCATTTGTGGTAAGTGCGGTAGTTTGGAGAAGCCGCGAAGTAGGACTCGATTCGCCTGGGCCTCGGCCTGAATGCTCGCCTCGAGCAGGGCAATAATTCTGCATAAGTGCTCGACGGTTTGCTCCGCTTGGGGAGTCATAGGGTCCGTGGCTCGCGGCGGCAGCGGCGGAACTCCGATCTCTTGCGGGTCGGTGTCGGCAACTTCGGCCGACAGTCCGTTGGCCCTTAGCACAAGAACGAATCGATGCCCTTCCCCGGCGGTGATCTCGACGTCAATCTCTTCAAATGCGCCAACGGCCCTCTGCAGTAATACGCATAGTCTTTGACACTCTGCCGAGGAGATTCTGCCGGCACGACGGTCGGTCAAATTTCCGTCTGCGCCCGCCGTGGCGAAATTACCTCGCGCCGCGAGGTCGTGCGGACTCAGGTGAATCCCCAACCCAAGTCCCTCCAAGACCCCGCGTCCGATGTCAGCCTCGGGAGTCCTTGGGTCGTACCCGAAGAGCGACAGGTGGCCGGGTCCGCTGCCGGGTGTTACTCCGTGGGCTACGGGTAGGAGTCGTCCCAGGGCGGACTTGGCAGCCAACTCATCAAGGTGTGGCGTCGACGCCAACTCGAGTGCGGTCTGCGGCTGATCAACGGTCTTCAGCCCGCCGATGCCGTCCACCACGAGCAAGATGATGCGAGTGTCAGCCGGCTGCGCGAGGCGGGCGAGGAATGCAGAGTGCGAGATCATCTTTTGGGTCAAGAAAGTCCTGCGATGACGGGCTCAACACACTAGATAGAGCCCGGCACGAATCTGCAATCGGGCCCGCGACTGAAAGCCCTGGCCGGCCAGCGAAAAGGCGCTGGATTCAGCGAACACGGGCAGAACGATCCAGCCATCAAAAGTTTCGCCGGAATTGTATGGCGACACGACAGGTTCTATTTCTGCGAGTTTGATCCAATGCTCCTGACCGGGTCCGAAGGACCCTCTCAACTCGACATAGGCACGATCGAGATCAATGTTTCGGTCACTCGATGGATGCCAGATGGAGACGACGAATCTTGCTTCATCGTATTCATGGGTGGCGACATCGGCCTTTCCCTCAGCCAACAGTGGATAGGAGAATCCCCCCTTGCTGTCTGAGGCGTAAATCTCCGGCGTGCTCTCGAATCTGACGTGACGAGGTCGAATGGCTGAGTTCATGTCACCTGTACTCCACGGGCCATCTGGAGCGCCCGTCTGATCTTGTCGATGCTGTCATTTTCGTCTTGTCCAAGGAGAGGAGCGCCAAGGCCGAATGCCGATGCTCCAGCAGCTCGGTAGTCTGGGATCTCGTCGATGCCGAATCCCCCTGCAGCCAGTAAAGGAACATCGGGCAGTGGCTGGCGGATGGTGTGTAAGTAGGCCGGCCCGCCAAATAGAGGCAACGGGTAGATTTTTACGAAGTCTGCACCCAGCTCGCAGGCACGGACGATCTCGGTGGGCGTCATTGCCCCCAGAATAAGATAACAACCGGCCTCCCGAGCGATGGCTGCCACCTCGGAGCTAGTGTTGGGCGAGACCAAGAAATTACTGCCGGCCTCGACGGCATCTCTGGCCCGTTGCGCGGTGCTGACGGTCCCCATTCCGATCCAAGGCGGACTTGATGGCTTTGAGGTTTGCGCTAGCAAGCTTCGCACCAGGTCAAGTGCTCCCGGTACAGTGAATGTGACCTCGATAAGTTCGAGGCCGGCTTTCTGGAAAGTGTGTGCGTGTTGGGCGGCCTCCCGAGCGGAATCAGAGCGAATCACTCCGATGATGGGCGCTTTCACAAGGCTTGCGGCAACGCCCAGAGAAAGTGGGTAGCGGTCGATCATTCTCGGTCAGTCTATCATCGGATATTTCTACGGCGGAGTGGGCCAAAGGCTGGAGGTTATCTGCTACTTCGAGGAGGCTACTCTGTCAGTCGACGGCTCGAGGGCGTGCAGGGCCCGGCGACAGATTCCACGTAAGATTTTGGCCTCGCGTCTCCGCAGCGCGGCGCGTGCCGCCAGTTGGCGCAAATCTCTGCGGACTCCTGGGAAAGTATCGTCGCGATCGAATTCGATTTTCGACAGAACCTTGTCCACGTGGTCGAAGAGCCCGGCAATTTCGGAGGCTGCTGCGAGAGGTTCGACGGAGCTCGCAATCTGTTCCGTTGCCTGGCGAGCAAGATACAATTCATACAACACTATTAGAACTGCCTGGGCGAGATTCAGCGTCGGCTGGCTGGCACTGGATGGTATCTGGACGTGTGGGTTACAGAGCGCCAGTTCATCGTTGGTCAGACCTGATACTTCAGAGCCAAACACGATGGCCGTTGGTGTTTCAGGGGGATCGGCGGCAAGAACCTGAGGCAAGTCGCGTGGAGGAATGGGCAGGGTCGAGAAGGAGCGGTCGCGGGTCGAGGAGGTGCCGATGATGCGACAGTGAGAGGTTACTGCTGCTTGCAGCGACTCGGCGCGCCGGGTCCCAGTTAAAATGTTTTTGGCGTGGACCGCAAACGCTCGGGCAGTTCTGCCGATAGTGACAGCAGGTTCCACGAGGACCAACCTCTCCAGACCCATATTTGCCATAGCGCGAGCCGTGGCGCCGACATTGCCCTGTTCCTGGGGCCGGACCAGAATGATGGTAGGGAGACCGGCGTGGGTATTCATTTTCCTGTCTTACCGGGTATCCGATCGGTGGGCCGATCTCCACTTCTGAACTGTCGCAACTGATAACCCAATTGGCGAAAGAGCAGTGCGGTCGTCGGAATCGGCAGACCGACGACATTGGAATGGGTACCCTTGAGCTCCTCGACGAACAGGGATCCCAGGCCTTGGACAGCATAAGAACCCGCCTTGCCCAGTGGCTCACCGGTGTTTACATACCATTCGATCTCTGCCTGCTCGATGGTACCGAAGGTAACCTCGGTGGAGGCG
>JAZFTL010000093.1:0-2360 GCA_036446675.1 Thermoanaerobaculia bacterium | reverse complement strand
GTCTGGAAGCATTAAGGCCATGATCCCGCTCTCTTGATCACCACTGGTGAATCCCATGGGGATGAAAGTTTGCACGAAGTCGAGTTCAATCGGCGCGGATGAAAGGTGTGTACCGAGCTGCTCCAGCACTGCCCAAGGGTCACGCCTAAAGGCTTCCTCGGCATCTGACATGCCCGGTAGCATAGCGACCGCTATCAGAAGTACTCGAGGAAGTACCGACACGACTCTGGAGATATCATTTCTCTGGGCCCGCCGGTTTGACCGAACTGCTCTCTCGACTGCTGTGGTTCGCGTCTGCATTGCCCTCGGTGTTGGAACCGACTCCGAACGGCCGGCGTGACCCCAAATAGGCTCGACAATTGCTGAGCCTGGCCGCGGTGGGAAAGTGGCCGGCGACGGCTGGGGATTAGTGCCGAAAATGGCGAATTCCAGTCATGAGCATGGCGATTTTTCGTTCGTTGGCGGCGGCCAGCAGTTCGAGGTCTCGTTTGCTTCCTCCGGGTTGCACCAAGGCAGTCACCCCCGCATCGACGAGCACGTCTAGGCCGTCGCGAAACGGGAAGAAGGCATCGGAGGCCGCCACCGAGCCGGCAATTTCAACGTGGGCATTGCGGATAGCCAGCGAACACGCATCTACCCGACTGGTCTGACCGGCGCCGAAGCCGACGGTTTGGTGCTGATTGGCCACGACGATCGCATTCGACTTGACGTGCCTTACTACTTTCCAAGCGAATTCGAGGGCACGCTGCTCTTGGGGGGTCGGCTTGATCTCGGTGGGGCATGTCCATTGAGCAGGGTCATCATCCAGGCTATCAATAGTCTGCGCCAGGTATCCTCCGTAGAAAGATCGGAATTCGATATCGCTTGGTCGCAGTGCCATGAGCGGGCATGAGAGGACCCTCAAGTTGGCGCGAGCCGCTAGCGCTCGCCGCGCGTTCTCGGTAAATTCAGGGGCGATGAGAACTTCGATAAAGAGTTCCGACATTGCCTCGACAGTGCCACCGTCAACCGCCCGATTGCACGCCACGATCGACCCAAAGGCCGAGATGGGGTCGCACTCGAGAGCTCGTTGATAAGCTTGCAATGGACTTCCCCCGAGGCCTACCCCGCACGGATTGCAGTGCTTGATGATGGCAACTGCGGGCTCGGCGAGGTCGGCGACCATCCGCTGCGCGGCGTCGGCGTCGATGATGTTGTTGAAAGAGAGTTCCCCACCTTGGAGCTGCTCGAAGCCACCTAATACTCCGGGTCCTCCGAGGGTGCGGTAAAGAGCGGCACGCTGATGGGGATTCTCGCCGTATCGAGGCTCGAATTCCTTCTCTAGGTCAATCACCATGTGACGGAAGAAGAGCTGATCTTCGTCTCCAGATTGCCGCTCGAGCCAGTCTGCGACGGCTGCGTCGTAGGTCTGAGTATGTCTAAATGCTTTGATGGCTAGCCGCCGCCGTAGGCCCTCGGGAAGCAACCCCTCGCTCTCTTCCAAAGCGGTAAGGACCTGCGGATAATCGTCTGGATCGACGACAACGGCGACCCCCTGATGATTCTTGGCAGCCGCTCGGATCAATCCGGGTCCACCGATGTCGATCATTTCGATCATTTCGTTGAAAGATGCGTCTCCCTGGCGCGCCATCTCTCGAAACGGATAGAGGTTCACGACGACGAGATCGATCGGAGCTATGCCGTGGGTACGGAGTTCCGCGACATGCGAGGCGCGGGTGCGGTCGGCCAATATGCCGCCATAGACAAGGGGGTGAAGAGTTTTGACCCTGCCGTCCAGAATCTCAGGAAAACCGGTGACATCTGCCACGGCGGTGACCGGTATACCTTCGGCTTCGAGTGCTTTGAAGGTGCCTCCAGTGGAGAGAATTTCGGCCCCGAGGCGAACCAGACCTTGGGCGAACTCAGCGAGGTCGCGCTTGTCATAGACGGAAAGTACGGCACGTTTTGCCTTGAGCATCGGCTTCTTCTAGCGTCGAGAGGGTTTTTCTGACAGGAGAACCAACTGCTTCTCATCAAGGTTCGAGATGCCTCGGTCGTCGACCCCACCACTGCGGATCCAAACGTAGCGCAGCACCGTGGCGATGTCGCTGACGGCGCGGCTGAACGCTACCGATCCGATCCCGAATGCGGTGGATCGGTCGTCGAACAATCGGGTGCCGTTGAATCCTCCGATTCGCTGATACTCACGTCCGATCATGGGGTACATGGAACGGCCGCGGTGCAAGGTATCCGCGACCATCTTCGGCAGGTCAGTCGAGGTTCTCAGCTCATCAGGCATCGGGTAGAACACCACTGAAAATCTCGGATATGCGGTTTCGAGGTAGGTCAAGAAGTCAGCGTAGTAACGAGGCTCCTGGTCG
>JAZFTL010000092.1:0-3118 GCA_036446675.1 Thermoanaerobaculia bacterium | reverse complement strand
TTGTCGACACCATCTTGAACCGGCATCACCCAGACGGCATTCCGCCGGCGAATCATGTGACACCGCCCTCTTTAGACGCGGCGGTGCCGTCGTATCTGCTCAATCGGATTGTCGAGCATGTGGTCGATCGAGATGAGGGGTCTCACCAAGAGATGCTGGGCGTGATCTATCCCAATCTCATCCTGCAATCTGCGGGTTCGGGCCGGACCCTGATCGTGCACCACGGCCATTATGTCGAGCCGCTCTACCATTTCATCAGTGACCTCCGGCGGTGGATCTATCCGGATCGCGCCATGCCCGAGACGGTCGATCAGCTCGAGGCGGAAAATTTTGCGTGGATCGATTTCGTCTGGTCTCTTCTCGGTCGCTCCGGGAATGCCGGATCTGATGTTGAGCATTTCTTTAAGATGCTGCGCTATCCCAAGCATGTCGATCGAGTATTCGGGAGAATCGCGGAGCGCCTCGCCAGTGCCCAGGACATACCTCTGATTCCCGGAGACTGGCTCGAGCAGCGATCGATCAAAGGGGCGCTCGACTGGATTGGTCGGCGTATGTCGGGAGACCGATGTAATTGCGATACATCGTTTGGAGATGAGATTCATCGCGGTTTGAGCGAGTATCTTTTCGGCCCCACGTATCAGCAGGTAAGAAGCGAGTTCGGCGAAATCCCTGCCGACCTGAGTTTTGCGTTTGGCCATACCCACAAGCCATTTACATCCGAGATTATGGATCCGGAGAGCGGGCAGACCATCGCGCTCTACAACTCGGGCGGATGGACGGTCGACTCCTCGACTCCGCGACCGGTTGCGGGTGGAGCGGTCTTGCTGGCGAGCGAGGGGCTCGAGTTAGTGTCGATTAGGATCTATGATGAGCCCGATGACGGTTCCAAGGTAGGTACGGCCTACTTGGCGGACCCCACCGCTGCGGCGGTCGCTCGTGGACAGCTCGATTTTCGACGAGAGATTGAAAGGCGAATGATCACTGCATCCGAAGCCGAGCACGCAACTTGGGTCTCCCTGGCTCGAAGCATAGAGGATGGAATTCGAGCTCGACGAGCGATGCATCGAAAGCAATGGGGCACTCCGGAATGAGTGCGAGCTTCGACACCGACGTTGTGGTCATTGGATCGGGTTTCGGTGGATCGGTGGCAGCGCTCCGTTTCGCCGAGGCGGGGGAGCGGGTCACGGTTCTGGAGCGGGGACGTTGGATTACCCGGGAGAACTTCGAAGCAGATCCCGATGCCTTTTGGGATCCCAAGCGGCACCGATTTGGAATGAATGAACTCAAGCCCCGGGGCAGGCACATCGTTCCATGGCTGGGAGCAGCGGTCGGTGGGGGATCGCATGTTTATGCAGCAACCCTGAAGCGTCGCGAATCCTTCGAGGGATTCCCCGCAGCGATAGATGTGGCTGAGATGGGCCGCTATTACGATCTGGCCGAGCAGATGATGGATGCCAGACCCTATCCCGACTACCCACCGTATAGTCAGGTGCGCGCTACTCAGCTGTTATATGAGGTAGGCGAGAAATTGACCAAGTCGCATCCGGATCTGGTAGAAGACTATGGGCCCATTCGATTGGGGATCAGCTTTGCGCCTCCCCCAGAAGGATCTGGAGGTACTTCCGGGAGTAGTCCTGGAGCCCTGCCAGGAGATGCATTCATCAACAAGCACGGCGCCGGCCAGCGCTATTCAGATCCTCTGGAGCAGAGTCTTCTCGGTGGAGACATTGGCTCGAAGAACAGTCTTGATTTCAACTATTTACATCTGGCACAAGCATCTGGGGCAAAGATCGAGGCGCTCTGCGCCGCCGACAAGATCGAAGTTCTCGAAGGCGGCGGCTATCGAGTCAATTTCACGCAGTTCGTCGAGGAGAAGAGCTGCTGGCGCCGGTTCCTTCGCCACTGGTCTCCCTGGCCAGTGGCCACAGCCGACGTGCAGCGATCGATGACGACGCGACGGCTCGTTTTGGCGGCAGGTGCGATCGGCTCGACTGAACTCCTTTTACGCAATCGGGATCTCCATCGAACCCTTTCGAACCTCAGTCCACGACTGGGTGAACGTTATAGCTGTAACGGCGACTTCGTCAGCCTGATGTTGCCTTTTCGCGGCGTGGTGCACTCATGGCTCGGGTTCGGTCTGGCCCTGGTAGGCCTGCTTCGAGGACCCTGGTGGCTGGCCCTGGGTGGAGCAGTGCTCTATTTTCTTGGTTTGGCAGTGTCACGCAAGGCCTTTGAGCCCGACATCGGGGTTACCAATAGCGACTACATACGCTTCCGTCATCGCGATGGAAGTAGCCAGGGCGCCTATGTCGAGGGAGGGCGCTATCCGACTCCGGTTCGACTCAGTATGGCTATCTTATTGAGTGCCGTGGGCCAATGGCGTCCGAGCCGGTATCGGAAAATCGTTCAAGTTACCAGGCTGCTGCGGAAATATGTTCCGCCGTTCGAGTTGCTTGCCAGAAGCTGGCCGATACCGCTGCTCAAAATGGGTCGCGACGACGCTTACGGTACCTTTCGACTGGACGCCGACGGCAGGGCAGTTATCGACTTCGACTTAGAGGCCAACGGCGACTTCTATCGCTACCTGAACCGGCTTGGCAGGCTGGTGGCAAAGACCGCGAAGGCTTGGTGGATTCCTAATGTCCCATTCTATCTCATCAAGAAACTCGAGATTCCTCACAATCAGGGGGGAGTGGCGATGGGTGACGATGCGGCGAGTGGAGTTGTCGATGACTGTGGCCGTGTCTACGGATATGACGGCCTCTACGTCTTGGATGGCTCGATCATTCCCCTATCGCCGGGCCCCAACCCGGCGCTCACTATCCTGGCGCTGGCCGAACGCGCCATGGCGTCGCTGACGGCTGATTTGCTGCCCCAAAAGAAAGATCCTGCCGGGGGATAGTGATAGATGGGATTTCGTGACTATGACCACAGGACTACCCAGGTCCTGATGTCTCCGGTGTACTCAGGCAGTGGATCCGAGTGTGTGATTGACTACAACAGGCCCTCCCTATTCCGAGGTTTGCGCGAGATCTCGGCAGCCACTGCAGTAGTACTGACGCTCTGATCCTCGCGCGAAGGGCATAGGTCGAAACACGAGAATAAGGCCGTTTTTTCG
>JAZFTL010000091.1:0-3936 GCA_036446675.1 Thermoanaerobaculia bacterium | reverse complement strand
CCAGCCCGGAAGAAGGCATTGGCTCCAGAATGATCTCCCGGGTGATCTTCGAAGACCTGAACCAGATTGCCGTCGAAACGATTCATCGTGAAGAGGTTTCGCTCCGAGCCGGCAGTCAAATATGCACCGACGCCATTGCCTTCCAGTCGATTGCCGATAAACTCGTTGGCGGCCGAATTTTGAATATAGAAGCCCCGCCCGTTTCCAGCGAGGTAGTTGTCCTCCAGGAGCGAGTGTTCGAGTTGCTGACAGAGGAGGCCGAATTGTTCGTTGTCTGTTAGCTCATTTGATGCGATGCGGTTCTTCATCGAGAACATAAGGGCGATACCACCGGTGCACGCGGTGAAGCGATTCTCAGTCAGCGTGTTACGCTCCGAGTACATGTAGTGGATGCCATAGCGTAGAGTCGCGCCCTCATTCCGGTGAATCAGGTTGTCGTGTGCGAAGGAGAGATAAATGCCGTCGCGAACGTCGACCAAATGGTTGTCTTGGACGATGTTGTTCTCCGTGTGCCAGAGATGAATACCGTTGCCGCGTCGAGCGATGGGGAGCGCGGGGTCACCGGAGATTTCGTTGTTGATGATTCGGTGTTCTCCACCTGCTTTCAAGTAGATTCCGAAGCCGCGTGCCTCGACCCGGCAGTTCTCCACCGTGACATTGGATGAGCGATCGATAAGAACCACCGCGTCATCTCGTGAGAGGTCGGCTCCGGATCCCCGGACGGTCAATCCCCGAACGGAAATGCCGTCCGCGGCCAAGATCAACGTGGTACCGTGGTTTGCGCCCTGAATAATGGCACCGGGATCACCGATGAGATGGACTTGGGTGCTGATCGTTATGGGGCCTCGATGAACTCCCGCTTCGAGTCTGAGAGTATCGCCGGGTGCGGCGCTTGCGAGCGTCGCTTCCAAGTCGCCGGGCGGCACAACGTACCCCACCGCTCCTAACGACGGAGCGAACGTCACAAGGACCAGTAGGACAAACCCACGGTGAATCAGCCGACCCACCGGGGAACCTCAGCAAGGAGCCGGAATACCACATCCGTCATGATGCGCTCCTGCCCAGTGAGGATGAGTAGGCCAATAGCGGCGAGCATGGTGCCGCTAAAAACTTTGAGAGCCCGATTGACGCCGAGTCGTCTCCCGAAAGACAGGCGCAGCCGGAAGAAGCCAATCGCGATCAATACCATCGGCAAAGCGATTCCCAGAGAGTAGAGACCGAGGGTGATCATGCCGGAGTACCATGAGGTGATCCCGGCGTAGACCAACAGAGGGTAAAGAACCGCACCGCCCATGCATCCGAGACATGAAGAAGACAGTCCGAGTCCAACGAGGAAGGAGTCGCGAGGCCGCATGGTGCCGTGCTCAGCGGCGCGGTTTTCGCCGCGGAATCGTAGTATCGCAAGTTGCCAGCGAACCTTGCCGCGAAGAAAGTTCCAAAGTGACCCCATGCCGAAATCCGGTAGATGCTCTCCAAGCCGAGCTGCGAACGTGGAAAGGCGCCGATCGAGTCCGAGGACTCGTAACGCGAAATAGAGGATCAGGCAGCCACCGACCCACTGAATAACCTGGCTGTATTCACCGAGCGGTTGCCGAACTCCCTGACCGATCAATCCGACGGTAGCTCCGGCAGTGGCATATAGAAGAGTGAATCCGGTGACAAAGCTCGCCAAGTTAATAAGCACCCGTCGCCGACCTTCGGCCGCTGCTGCTCCCCAACCTTCGGTGGCGACCACTTGGCGTTCGGCCTCGCCGATCGTAGCCGAAATGATCGCGGTGTAGTACAGAGTTAGCTCCAAAGCGCATGGAGAGAGCACGACTACCAGCGCGCTGGTAAGCGCTACCGCGAGCATGAGAGTGGCGATCAAGCCCTGGCCGGCACTTTCGTCAACAGGAAGAGCCCATTCGAATCGCCGCAAGTCGACGTTACCCATGCCGACTGCCTCGATCACCAAATGGCCCTGCTGCTGATCGAGAAACGCGATTCCGTGATTGTCGCGCGGCGGAAAGAGCAGCATGTAGGCGTTGTGGTGATCGGTAAGAACGATCGGCTCAGTCAAGGCTGGATAGCGCGCCCCGTCCTGGCCCACAAGGAAGAGATCGCCATCCAGATGACGCATGTGTTCGATGGATCCGGTATGGGTATTCACTCCTACCAGAAGCGGTAGAACCGACGCATGGTCGCGTTTGCCAAGATACTGCTCCAGGTCACGGCTCTCCAGGAACTTCGGCGTCACCAAGGTCAGATCGAGGTAGAGATCGTCAACTGCCACCCGATCGGCATCGCTACGCTGCAGGTCGGTGATCGGATGAGCGGCCCGATAGCGTGGTATGAGTACCAGGCCGCTGGCTAGGAGCGCCAGAATCATCACTCCACCAGCGAAGACCGCCAGGAGGGCACGGCTTGTACCTTTGGGTGCGGGCCGCATAGTCTTGGCGATGGCATTAACGGTCATGATTGACTCCTGACGCGACTCCCTGAGCCCGGGTTCGATTCATGTCGAAACTTCATTAGGGGCTGAAACTTCAACTTCACAATGGCCCAGACGGTAAGGAAGATGGCCCCGGCGTAGGCCCAGCTGCCGCCGCCTAGACTCATGAAGGCAGTGAAGTTCGCGATCTTCCTCGAACCCAGAAGCGGTGGTGTGAAATCGGGAACTCCGGCCATGATGGAAGGCGAGCGGTCGTGCCCCATCTGATAGAGCCGATATTGCAGCAAGGCGGATCCACCTAGGACCACCGCCAACATGAGAAAAAGAAGGAGCGCAGCCAGCCTGCTCCGCGCCTCAACCGGTGCGAGGACCGAGGCAAGCGCCAGAGCAACCAGCGAACCGAGGACCCACGGCGTCGCCTTGAGCTCAGGCGTGTCGAGCGGTAGGTGCACCCCGACGTATTGATTGAGGAGCTCTATTTCACGGATGTCACCGAGCACTCGGCCGGCGTAGACGTGAATCTCCAGAGCTTCGGGACCTTGGTATTGTGGCGCCTCCATGCGGGTCGACCAGAGCGGCAGCAGCAGCGCTGCGACAAGCAGTGCGGTTGCTCCGATGAGGAGCCGCCGCGCCGCACCCCTTGCTGGGGTCCCTATGGGCCCTTGATGGTTCTTATCCACTGGTCTCCTCGACCAACATCCTGCCTCGCATCTCGAGATGCAGGGCTGAACAGAACCAGGTGCAGTAGTACCAGGTTGTTCCGGGTTTGCCGGCGACGAAAGTGACTTCACGCGTCTGTCCGGGATCGAGTGCCAGGTTGACTCCGTAACCTTCCAGCGCGAAGCCATGACTCATATCGCGGATAGTCTCGATATTGGTAATCTTGATCGTGACTTTGTCGCCCTGCTTGACAGTGAATTCGTTGAGACCGTACTTCGAGCGAATCGCCGTCATATAGACATTCACCTCATGTGGCCCGACCCGCTCCACCCGGCTCTGGCCTTCGAGGACAGCGTCTGCGGTTAACTCTTCAGTTTGGATAACGTGGGGAATCAGGTCTTTTGCCAGCATGAAAACGGCGTCATGCGGTTCGGGCTCGGCGGGAAAAGATGCCACGAGAGACATCTTCTCTCCTGAGATATTGATCAATTCCTGGGCTTCGGGCATGGTGGGGCCCACCGGCAGGAACTGGTCCTTCGAGAGTTTATTGAGTGACAGGAGATACTCCCCCGTGGGGTGCATGGTCTCGGCTAGGGTTGCCTGAGTATGACCGACGTTGTAGTGCACATCGACTCGATCCACGATGTACGTTGGATCGCCGGCGATGGCTTTCTCGATATTCCATTTGACGATCTGAGAGTCCACGAAAAGCGACGTGTAGGCGTTACCCCGACCATCGAAAGTGGTGTGCAACGGACCGAGACCGACCTCAGGCTGTCCGGCGATGGCGTCGCGCGGATTGTCGACCTGATCGATCTTGCTGATATCGATGATGGTAACAGTTG
>JAZFTL010000090.1:0-2601 GCA_036446675.1 Thermoanaerobaculia bacterium | reverse complement strand
ACTTCCGGAACTCGGTTCGGTGTTTTAACGCGGTTTCCTTCAGCTCAGACATCTTGAACGAGCGGCCGTTTCCAACTCGCGACATCAGGAACGACACCAAATCCCCTTCGTAGGCAGCCAAGTCCGTCATCGCCTCGTCGGTCAGTTTGAACTCGAAGTCCTTGACGATTTTTGTGCCGCCGAAGAACTTTTTCTTCTCCTCTTCGCTCTCGACGATATCGAGGTAGCCTCGGTTGGCCAGGTCGAGTAACGTCGCCACCAAGGCACTGCCGGTAATTTGACTGTAGATCAAATAGGAGAGCATGGCCGGAGTGTGTCCGCTGGGGATCTCGCCAAAGGCGTGGGGCGTGGCAACCCTGTGAGGTTTTCCGAAGCGGCGAAAGAAGCTGAACCAGACGCCCAAGCCGAGCAAGGCCAAGGCCAACGCGATGGGGAAGAACCTCTTGGAACGCGCCTGCATCAGGGCGCGCTTTTCGGTGCGGACCTTTTGTCGTTCAATCGATGCGAGACGCTTGGCATTGGCATCTTCGGCCCAGCGCTTCTCCTCCGCCAATACAGCGGGTAGATGATCCGAGTTTCCGGCTGCCGGACTTACGGAAAGAGAGGGGAAAGCCTCCGCCGGGGTGATGATGCGACCCTCCCAGAAGGTTCGGGAGGGCAGTGGCGCTACGTCGAACTCGATGCGTGACCCGCTGACGACCTTCACCGTGCCGTGGAGCGGACCGTGAGCCCAAGCGCGGACGTCGTTGGCTAAGAATCCCTGGGGAAGCTCGACCGAGGCGGTAACCTTGCCGATGTGGCGGTCCCAGTTGTCACCAACAAACTGAAACTGAAACTCCGCGACGTCGGCGTAGCGCTGCACGACTCCGCTCACCGTGTAACTCAGAATGAAGTCTCTTGAGGTGTCGCCGGCGCGGTAGTACCAGGTGATGCGGACCGGGTCCGACCCTGACATCTGAAATGTGCTTGGGGCTTCGCTACTCGCCTCGATGTAGGTGCGTTCGGTCTCCCCAACTGTGACATCGGAGAGCGTCTCGCCCTGCTTGAGTGGAATGTCGCGGTAGGCGAAGGTGAAGCTCCCTTGGAAGCTGTAGGCCATGGTTTCGGTGACCCGGAGGGAGCCGTCGGTTCGAACCTCGACGGAGGAATGAATGGAGTCGACCGAGTAGGACTTGGCACTGGCAGCTCCGGGTATGGAGAGGACCATCGCTAAGATGGCCAGTGCACCAGTCCGGTTCCGCGGTCTCATGGAGATGTTTTTCATACCGTTGCAGACTCGAGTTTTCATCTTACTAGAACCCATCGAATGAGCTGAGCCAAGCTGAGCCAAGGCTGAGGCATCACGCTAGAGTGCCGGAAGTTGCCGGCGAGCTGCGATGGTAGAGTCCGTTTGGTCGGAGGCGAGTCGGATGCGGCGCAGCCGCCGCAGCGGAGGCAGGATGAAAGGGTGTCCCCCTTATTCTCCACGGTGTGACCGAATCGACCATGAACGGATCGTGAAAGCCCGCGAAGCGCTATATCTGGGCATGAAGCGATAGGGATTGCTCCCTCCCATGTTTGTCATCTCGACCGGAGGTGCCGTAGGCACCGCAGCGGAGAGATCTGGGCGGGGGTATCATCCAAAGCCGCAGCGATTGGCTCTCCACCCTCCCTCCCAGATTCCTCACTATCGTTCGGAATGACAAGGGAAGACGCTCGGAATGACGAAGGAGGAATGTACTCGGAATGACGGAAAGAGGACGTACTCAAAATGACAAGGGAAGGCGATGCGGACAATGGGAGAGTGATCTGGGAATGACATGGCAAGAGTGGGCTCGGAATGACCAAGAGAGAGACTGTGCCAGTCTGGTCGGAGGGCTTGCCAGGTGCAGTTGATTCATCTTCGCAAGGCAATCAAAGTCGGATTCGTGGGCAGTCTATTGCTGGTGGCTGTCTCTTGGCACCTCAAAGGGCAGTTCGTCGACTCCTCGGAGATCGATCCGGCTCTGGCAAACATTCCTTTGCAGACGGCGACGCGTGAAGGGGAGTTCTCGTTTGCGTACAAGGGCAAGGTCTGTCGCGCCAAGCCGGTGGCGAAGTATGAGTTGTGGGGCCTAGTGGTCAGCCACAACAACATCGAGAGCATGGCCGATCTTGTGCACGACAGCACTTCGGTCGACACCAAGGATTTGTGCGTTATCTGGGGGAAGAATGTTGCCAGCAATGAATTTCATGAGGTCGACTACACGAGCGGGCAGTTCACCTGTTACTTTCGCTATCCTCACGGGACCAAGTTCCATCACAACGCGCTGGGCAATAATCATCTGATTACCGATCGGCAGGCGATCCGCGATCAGATCGCTGCTATCCGTATTGGCGACCAAGTTCGGCTTGAGGGTCTGCTGGTGAACTACCAGATGGACGACTGGGAGGGCTTTTGGCGCAAAACGAGCAAGGTACGTAATGACTCGGGCTGCGAGGTGATTTTCGTTAGAGAGGTGGAAGTGCTGCGGCGGGGGACACCGTTCTGGTATGCCGCGTTTGATTGGGGGAAGATGATGCTGCTGTTACTGCCGGCGGTCTATCTATTTGTCGTCTGGCTCGAAGCTCGGAACCCGGAGA
>JAZFTL010000089.1:0-2072 GCA_036446675.1 Thermoanaerobaculia bacterium | reverse complement strand
CGTCCCACCATCGACGAAGACCAGATGGTAACTCTCGAAGTTGCTCCGAGTATTATCCGACCAGTCCCGTCACTGGGGAACGACCGAGTTCCCGGATTCTCAGTGCAGGCCGTTTCCACCACGGCCCGGGTCCAGGCCAATCAAAGTCTGATCATCGCCGGTCTCATGCGGTTTGAAGAAGGACTATCTGAATCAGGCATTCCAGGACTCCGGAAGATCCCCGTAGGCCTGTTTAGCTGGAAGCACAAAAGCCGGAGAGAGGTAGAACTCCTATTTATCATTACACCCCGCCTTGTCTTGACTGAACCCACCGAAATAGTGACCCCAGTCGAAATGCCTGACTTCAACACGGTGGAGTTACCCGAGCTCGATTGGCCAAAGGAACGTCGCGGATGGCGCAAGGACTTCGACCCAGCTCAACTCCGTCCCGATGGGGTTCCCCCGACCTTCATTCCCGGCGAGGACGAAGGCTACGAATACGAGTTCTACGACGAAAACGGCGGTGCAGACGCTGGTGTAGGTGAGGTCGAACCCATCGATGCCTACGAGCAGGACGCCGGGCAGGCGATAGAAAACGACTCGGCCGACGACGGTATGCAAATGGAAGATACGCCCGCAGGTGCCGCAGGCGAGCCGGACAGCGACGTCGAGGTATCGCAAAACGGCTATCCACAGACTCGCATCGTCAGCGCAGATCCCTGCTTGAATTTGCGTCCGTCTGCCGGGATCTTCGACTCGCCGATTGACTGCCTACCCATGGGCACCGTCGTGACCGTGCTCGAGCACCAAGGGGTCTGGGCGCGGGTACGACTCCAAAATGGCCAGGAAGGATGGATGGCGATAAGCTACCTTATCTCGAGAGAGCAGCTCAACGATGCCAGCTCGACGATCGACACCGGTGCCGGTGGTATGGTTACAGCCGACGAGTTCGCAAATCTACTACTGCAACGCCGGCCCACCAGGATTGGCATGACCGCCCGCCCTACTCAGTTGGCCTCTAAGCTAAATCGAGCCGAAGTCAGTCAAACAGCGTTGGAGGCTCAACTGCAGGAGCTGCAGGCTGGGATCAGCAGAGCGGAGAGCCAAGCCCGATCGAACCGCAACTAGTACTCTTCTCTTAATCAATCGAGGCCCGGCGAAATGCTCCGCCGGGCCTTTCTCTTTTTCCAAGAGAGCATGTCTATTGATCATCCAGGTGAAGATCGCCACGAGGTATCCACCCCAGCTGACTCTCCCAGCGAACCTGAACCCAGTCCTCAGAGACTTCCAATACTTCCACCGAGATGTCGGATGCGAGTAGAGCGAGTGGACTAGACGTTTTACTGGGAGCAGAGCGCAGATTCGTCGCTCGCGATGTAGTTGCCAGCACCGAAGAGGATGGTTGACCAAGTGACTGGTGAGGCGGCTCGGACGGTTGCAGTACGGTTGAGGTAAGCGGCTCGCGAGCCGAGCTCGAGTTTCCGCGGAGGCGGCTTAGCTGGGACTCGAGCGAATCGCGCTCAGAGGAAACCTGACCGAGTTCATTCGCCAGGTTATACCGCGAGCTCGCGTAGTCGGCGAGGGCCGATTGGAGCTGTGCGATCGTCTCACTTGCTGCTGCGCAAGCCGGCGCAGCATCGGCGGCTTGTGCCACGTTGGCGTCCGGATCCCGCTCTCCCAGAACCTGCTCGAGCCGGGAGAATTCGGACAAGGCTTTTGAAAGTCCCATTTCGAGACTGCGTCGTCGCTGCTCGAGCACTTCGAATCGGCTCTGCAGAGCCTGATTCTCTGACAAACCGCCGGCGACTTTCCTCGCCAGAGCCTGTCGCTCCCTTTCGGATGAGACCAGTTTTCGCTCGAGGGCAGCGGTCTCAGTGGCGAGTCGCTTCATCTGCGACAGAGAGGCCGGATGGTAGTCAGAGGATCGTAGCTGTAGTCGGACGACATTGCCCTCTACCGACAGCGTATTCTCATAGTCGGCGCCGATAGCAAAACTTATCTTGGTCAGAGGACCCCGGACGGTCTCTCGAACGGTAATGCTGCCATCGGTGAAAGGCCCACCCTCGAAGGTCTCCTCCACCAGGTAGCCAGGA
>JAZFTL010000088.1:0-5522 GCA_036446675.1 Thermoanaerobaculia bacterium | reverse complement strand
GTAAGAACGCCTCTGTCGCTACCAAGCTGGAAGCCTTGTATCTCCATGCACTTGCGCCCTCTAGCGACGAATCCGGTGAGAAGCTCGGACAGTGTTCAATCTCAAGAAGCGTGTCCGTACAGACACTTACAGGCCTCTATGGTGTCCTTTGGGACACGTGCCCGCACACTTTCCCCTTTTCAAGACTACTCCAAGGTCGTCGCATGGGCTCCGGTCAAGGCCGCTTCAGAGCATGGCGCCGCATTATTTTGAGCAAACTAGCATGATCCGCCAGCCCGAGCTCCTTCGCGGTTCGGGTAATATGCCAATCGTTCCTCTCGAGGGCGGTCTCTAGAATCCGCCTTTCCGCTCTACGCTTCAGCTCTCTGAACGTCCTGAGAGCGCCGGTCTCGTCTTTCCGACCTCCATCGGATCGGGCGCCGCCGTGAGTTTCCGAAGGGACATTTTGGCGGTCGATCGACCGAGAAGACTTCCGGAGTCGCCTTTCCAAGTCCTCGACTCGCGCCATTAGGCGGCTCTGCTCGAGGGCGTTTTCTACCTCTCGAACGATCCTCTCCATCGGCTCAGTCTTATCGATAAAACCGAACGCCCCGAGAGTGACGGCCTGAGCACAGCGCTCATAGGTTTCTCTTCCGGTGTAGACAATAACGGGTGTCCTATCACCCCTATCTCGAAGAACGCCGAGCAGATCCAATCCATCCATTCCGGGCATCTCCAAGTCTAAAATGACACAGTCGACAGGCTCCTTCTGGAGCAGCTCGAGAGCAGATTCCCCGGAGTTTGCGGTCAGCGTCGAATAGCCAGGGAGCCGCTCGAGGTCTTTGGAGTAGAGTTCGGCCATCGCAGCCACATCGTCGACCACGAGTATGAGTGGCATTAGCTTGCCGCCTCCGAACAAAACCTCGAGTGTGTCACATCGGACACTATACAGCGGATCAGGGTAGACTCCCAGCTAAGAGTACTCCCGACTCGACCCTCGATAGCATATGCTTCTGCCTCGGAGGTGACTGCAATGGACCTGAATGGAACCAGAGTTTTGATCACCGGTGGCAGCAGCGGCATCGGCCGAGCAACCGCCGCTGGCCTTATCCGAGCCGGCTGCAAAGTATCGATCAATGGCCGCGATCCTGAACGCCTCGAAACAGCCGGGAGAGAGCTCGATTGTGATGTGATCCGCGGCGACGTAGGGCAAGAAGCCGAGGCGAAAAGCATTGTCGAATCGTTCGTCGCACGACATGGCGGTATCGACGTACTCATCAACAATGCCGGATTCGGAACCTTCGCTCCCCTTCTCGAAACCGAATTAGCGGATGTGGAAGCGGTGTTCCGAACCAACGTATTCGGAGCGTTCGTCATGGCCCGCGAAGTGGCCCGTCACCTAGTTGCCCAGCGCTCCGGGACCATCGTTAATATCGCTTCGACCGCGGCGACCAAAGGATTCTCCGGTGGCACCGCCTACGCCGCTTCCAAGTTCGCCCTGCGCGGCATGAACGAATGCTGGCGCGAAGAGTTACGCCGTCACGATGTCAGGGTGATTTTGATCAACCCAAGCGAAGTCATTACCGACTTCGCCAAACGTGCCGGCTACCCCCAGAAAGCCAACGACAAGAAGCTGCTGCCCGAAGATATTGCTCATGCAATCGTCGGCGCGCTTCAGGCGGAACCTCGGGCCTTCACACCCGAGTTAGCCGTGTTCGCAACAAATCCGTTCTGATTCCGAAATCACCCGTCACCTAATAACGTGAGCTGGTGAGCGTGACATCCGCTGCGGACCAGGCTTTCTGGAACCGCTCGTCAATCTCGGCCGCTTCTTCGAGTCTTCCCTGAGCGGTAAGGGCCTGCTTCAGTCCGAAGAGCGAGTAGCCGTTCTCCGGAGCCCTGCGCAGGTCCTCCCAGTAAACCACCTCTGCCTCTTCCGGATGTCCCGCTTCCAAGAGAACGGCTCCTAGAAAGTGGCGTACCGGAAAGTACCAATCGGGTGGCTCGTTGTAGAGCAAGCCGTCTTCGAGACGCACCGCTCGGCCAAGTCGAGCCGAGGCCTCCAGATACTTGCCCTTTTTCGCCGATATTTCGGCCGCAACGATTTCGGCAGCAATGGAAAGAAGCTTCGGTGCCGCGCTGAAGCCGATGAGTTGGCCTTCGAGCTCGGCGGAGTCGATAATTTCGCGCAAGGCATTGAGCTCCCGGCGTGCCCCTCGGCCACTCGTATGCACGAAGGCCAGACCACGCGCATAGTGCCAGACGCCCGTTCTGAACGGGCTCTCCGCAGCCGGCTTCGGCTCGGCAAGAATTTCATCCCACTTGCCAAAGCGAACCATCGTATAGAGCGGCTGACTCAAGAACGAGTCGAACAGCCCCCAGGTATCTCCTCGTAAATGGCTTGGGATTTTACCTTCGATCTTGCGCGATGCGGCCATCGCCTCTTCACTTTTTCCTTGGAACATAGCGGCCCAAACCAAGAAGTGCACGTTGTGGGGATAGTAGGTAAGAGGATACATTCCCTGGGCGCGACAGCTGCTGATGTAGTGTTCATCGGCCTCGGATGCCTTGAGGTTGGCGTCAAAGGAGTCTGCATAACGTCCCACCCGCATGTAGATGTGGGACGGCATGTGTACGAGGTGGCCGGCCCCAGGCGTCAACCCCGTCATCGAATCGGCACTCTTCACGCCAAGCTCAGGATGCACCGCCTCGACGACATGGATGTAGTAGTGGTGGGCGCCAACATGTTTCGGATAGCGTTCGATAACAGACTCGAAGGTCGATACGATCTCGGCAGTCCAACCTTTGGGGCTGCCATCTTTGTTCCAATAATTCCACGGACTCAGATTCATCAGAGAGGCGCCGTAGAGGGTCGCAGCCTCTGGGTCATCCGGGTACTTCTTGGTCAGCTGCCGCATGGCGTCGGCATAGGCCCGGTCCAAAGGGACTCGATCGGCGCCCGGATCATCGATGTAGCGTTTCGCCAGCGCCTCAATGAAGTCCTGCTCTCGCTCTGACACCCCCTGCTTCTTTGAAACTGCCTGTTGGACAGCCTCGTAAGCCTGCGACACAACCTCCGGCACCATCGGCAAATTGAGGTTCGGACCGAGAACCAAGGCCCAGCCCCAATAGGCCATGGCATTCTTGGGATCCAGACGGGCCGCCTCTTTGAAGGATCGCAAGGCCTCAGAGTGATTGAAGGCGTAGGTCAATCGCAGACCTTGATCGAAAAACTGTTGAGACCGTGGCGACGAAGTCGTCACGGCCATGTGATAGTCGCCAAGGCCGTCGAGCACCGGGGCAATCTGCTCCGTGGCACTGGCGGGGTCAGCCTCCAGCGCCCGCGGATCGTGGACTTGGGCCGTGGCTCTATCTTCCTCCGACACCAGAAACACGACGCAGCTCAAAACGACGAACACTACGAGTGAGATTCGACTCTGCATCAAGACTCCTCCTTTACAAATATGCAAGGTTTCTAAATCTTATCCTTTCGAGGCACATCCCACTTGCATCGTAAGATTAAACTGCTTACCAAGTCGTGATTGACCACCAACTGGAAGTGTCATGAATCGTAACGCAGACCGACCGCCATGGCAGGAGTAGGTTTGGACGATCGGCGTACTTCTTGGCGGAGCGATATTAAGCAGGTAATATCAAGGTCTACGGTGGCAACGGTGAACTATCAATTTCTCGTCGACAGCTACGAAGTCGAACGCTTCAAGGTCTTGAACGCCTGGAGCATGTTTCGCGATGAAGATATGCCTGTCCGACCCCATTCGAGTGACCCACGCGGACGCTCCGTCCGCGAACAGATGGTGCACCAGTGCGTCAGTGAGGATCTTTGGTTTCGGACCATGCTGGATATCGAGGTCGGAGCGTCCCCCTTACCCGACCGGGAAGAGCGTATCGAGTTCATTCGACGCTACGCCACGGATTCAGAAAAGCGATTGCGAGCTTTGAATGCGATCGACGAGCCGTGGTGGCAAGTGATCGTTCCCTTCTTCGACGTCGAGAACTCGCGGGCCTGGGTGATGACCCGTAGATTGACCCACACCGCCCACCATCGAGGCCAACTCATCGCAATGCTCCGCATGCTCGGTCGAGATCTTCACAGCACCTACGGCCCAACCGCCGACACCGGCGGTCTGATGCAGCACAAGGCACCGACAGTCCACGCCTACTCCGACGTTAACGCCCTGCTCGAAGGTGAGACCGCAGGCGGTGCAAAGGCGACCCTGCCAACATCAGGTAACCTTCCGGTTACCGAAAGACCGGGCGACTGATCGGTCTCTCGCGAGAGATCTTTGAATCTTCTACTGAGATGAGCGATGCCTATTCCCGTTTCGACTACCGCCGCATGATCGCCTGGCCGGCGAGAATCGAGCGCGAGTGGCCCTTTCTCCAGCGGTTTCTCGAAGCAGGGCCGTCTCGCCGAATCCTCGACCTCGGTTGCGGCACCGGCGAGCATGCCCGCTTTCTGGCCGGGCGTGGATTCGAGGTGATCGGCATCGACCGCTCCCCCCGCATGATCGCGCGGGCCTGCGACCAGCCGCTACCGGGAAACTTGGAGTTCCTAGAAGGCGATCTCGGCGAGATCGACCAGCTGACTTCAGGCACTTTCGGAGGGGCTCTATGCGTGGGAAACACTCTCCCGCACCTTACGACTGAAGAAGACCTCACGCGGTTCCTCGGAGCGCTGCGTCGACGCCTAGAGCCGCCGGCAGCGATCGTCGTCCAGATTCTCAACTACGATCGAATTGTCTCTAAAAATCAGAGATTCCTGCCCCTCAACTTTCGCGACGACGACGATGGCGAAATCGTCTTCTTGAGGCTCATGACCCATCACCCCGACGGCATGGTGAGCTTCTTTCCCTCGACCCTGCGCCTGCGCCCCGATGCCGACCCTCCCCTTCACATCGAATCGTCGAGGCGGGTCGAGCTCAAAGGCTGGAGGGTCGATGACCTCAAAGCAGCATTCTCCCAGGCGGGCTTCCACGATATCGAAACTTTCGGATCATTCGACAGCTCACCATTCGCCGTCGAAGAGTCGCAAGATCTCATCCTCGTGGCGCGGTAGAGGGCCGCGGGCCTCAGTTGCAACCGACCGTCTCGATTGCATCCGTGCCAAAGAATGCCGCAAGAAGATACCGCTGCTGGGGTGAGGTCATGACTTCCTCCTTCTGATACCCAGAGTCTGGACTTGCCCCGGTGGTCTCATGCGGTCATCGCAACAGTTCAGCCAATTTTTCAGCCGGTTCCCTCAATCGACTTCGCCCACTTCTGAGCCCGTAACGACGAGATCTCCACTTTGATGATCCATGGAGTATTTCAGCCAAGCGTGGCCGACCCCTTTCCCTGTTGCTCACGAACCGGAGATTACCCGAACCGCATCACTGATCTTCTTCTTTACCGATGTCCACTGCAACTCACGAATCATCGCCGGCATCGGCTCGAGGTCGGCAGCTTCGAACCAGACCAGGCTTTTCAGCAGATGATACTCGTTGTAGTCCACGTTGGTGAATCGGTGCCGTACTAATCCGAGA
>JAZFTL010000087.1:0-2386 GCA_036446675.1 Thermoanaerobaculia bacterium | reverse complement strand
GCAGGTGAGGGCAGCGGGACCGACGCCAGTTGGATTCCTAGGGAAATGTTGAATTGGCTAAACCCCGATTGAAATGAATTGTTGAAATGAGAGGAGTGGGTAGCACCACTTGGAAGTACGGCGTCACTTTGCACGAACAAGCCGTTGGGACCGTACAGAGTTGGGATAAGCAGCGCCAGCTTGACGCCCTGGGCGGCAACTTGGACTGCAGAGAGCACTACGCACAGTGTGGTGACAGCAAGGACCCTTTTGAGCATCGATTTCCTCCGGAAGTACGTCGACCTACTTCAAAAATGGCTCGAGATTTGAGTGGTGATACTAGCATCATTCCGTCGTTCCGCCGGCGTCACTGGGAGATGCCCTCGATAACCCACGTCGATCCGGATCGCCGCAAGTGAAAAGTCTGCGTCATGTCATTGGTAATCTCTTGCCCTTGCACCGAGACCATTCGATCGTGACGTTGGCAAATCACTGATGCCGTGTCGTTAGACACCTGGAAATCCAAGTACTCGAGAGTCAAAGACAAGGACCTGGTGTACTTAAAGCTCTGAGAGATTCGCCTGGCCTTGGTTCCCTGAAGACTGGGCCAGATCCTTCTGAGAGCTTTGAGGTCCTGGCTCTCCATTGCCGCCTCATATCTCTTGAGAGTCGCTAAAATTCCATCCCGATCTTGATCTCTTCTTTGACCGGCGCTCCCGTAGAGAGCAGCAGCGCGCTGGTAAGCAAGTGTCGCATCTTGAATCTTACCCTCGCGCTGTAACTTTTCAGCTTTGGCGCTTTCAGTAGCTGCTTTCGAGTCGACACCTAAGGGCGCCTGGCTTCGGGCTGTCTCCATCGCCTGCCGAGCTCGGTTGAGTCCAGATCGTGCTCTTGCAGCATCCTGAGCAATCTCTCGTTCCGCTTTCAGTGCTGAGCGTGAAGCCGCCTCAAAGTCTGAGCGGGCACCGTCGAAGTCTCCTTGGTTGACTTTTGATTCCGCCCGCCGAATCAGATTCAGTGCAAGAGCAAATCTGGTCGGCATTTGCTCCATGAGACTGGCCAGGCGAGCTCGGTCGAGTTTGAAGGCTTGCCGCGCCGCTGCAGCGCGCCGCCTCTGCCCTGTACTCCGGCGCTCACCGGGAATTAATTCGGGCGGTTCGAGATGTTCCGCCGCTTGCTCGGTTTGGTTGTACCGCCTCGTGCGAACCAGGGGATCGCTTCGATCATCCAGGATCCCGAGATCGGTAACCTGAGGGCCTCCGGCCTCTTCTGATTCCTCGAATGGCGCGACTTCGCCCCCACTCTCCTCCGCACTGGGCGACATTTCGGTCGGCACTTCGGCACCGAGATGCGGTAGCTGAACGATGCGACGTTCATCGAACGACTCTCTCTCGGAAGTTTCCTCGGTAACGGAGTCTGAGCTCGGGCCCTTGGTTGGTACTGCAGCCTCAGTTGAGGCCTCCCCAGGAGTTCGCAGCAATCTCCCCGGCTCGACTCCTACCGCTTTGTTACCACCACGTGTCGCCAACCAAGTGGCTCCCCCTCCCGCAACGATCACTCCAATAATCAGATATACCAACCAGCTTCGCCTTGAAGAATACTCAGAGACCTGCTGAGAATCTAGAATCTCGGCCGGCACCCTCACATAGGCAGCAGCAGCATCACTTTCTACTTCCTCTACTCTCTCGAGCGGGTCCACAACAGCCGGCTGTCCGGCGAATTCTTTCGTCGGTTCTTCGACTGGAACATCCGGCTTCTGCGGCGTTTCGTCTCGCCTTTTTATCGCGGTCTTATTCTTCGCCAAGAGAGCCGCAGCTACTTGATGGTGGGGATCTACCTCGAGAACTCTCCGCAGGCTGTCGCGTGCTCTATCTAAACTGCCCTCCTCGCTAAATCTATTCGCCTCCCTCAAGAGCAACTCGGATCGGACCTCCTCGCTACGTTTCGCATCGATATCTCGTCGTAACCGCCCTCCCGCTTCATCGAGCCCGATGCTCGTTTCAACTTTCGCGAGTAGAGTTTCCGCCTTATCGGTCTCTCCGCCCACCAAGAGTTTCCGGATTCGGTCGTTTACCCTACCGAGCAGCCGCTGCACCAGTAGATTCCCCGGATCGAGTTCGAGAACTCGCTTGAGGACTTGGCAAGCCTGGGCACCTTGGTCGTTTTGAAAGAGTTGGCCGGCGAGTGCGAGCAGCTCGCCAATCTCTTTGGCGATCTCAGCGCTGGGAGGTTTGCCTGCGATCTCAGGCGACCCTTTCGTGTTCACGTCGTTGCTCATGAATCAACCATACTTTGGCGCGCTCACAGCCACCTTCGAATATGCGCTTAGCTCCTGTCAGCTCAAGATGGTTCCGAACTAGGGCCGCAAACCCCACATTCTCCAGGCGGTCCATCGAGCCGCTGACCA
>JAZFTL010000086.1:0-3510 GCA_036446675.1 Thermoanaerobaculia bacterium | reverse complement strand
GCCTTCCACTGCTTTCTGCTGTGGAGATACCATCGTCTTCTGAGGTATCGGTGCGCTGGAGCTACTTCCAGAAGCGCTCACCTCTTGGTGAATTGATAGACCAGCGATAACCGCCCATACTGCGACCGTCGTGATTCTCTTCATGGATGTCTCCTTGTCGATGCGCCAACGTCGTCGAACTCCCAGCCGGAGGAGCTTTGGTGACTATAGCTTGATATACGATTTCCCGGACTGATTGTTCTTGTTTCTGAGCTGTAGATCTCGAGCCGTCGGTTTGCTTCCGAAGGTAAGCCCTGTGCTAGCCTAATCTCAGCATGGGTCTCACGCGGCGAACTCTTTCAATTGATAACGGCGGCAATTTCGAGGGATCTCATCTTCGTTCACTTCGAATTGAGCGAAAGGAGTAACGGGATTCTGGAATGACAGATGCACTCATGCGGTTTTCAAGAGCGCATTTTCGCGAAATGACGGTGGTGTTCCTTCTGGCGGTTGCAGGCCTAGGACTGGCTCTCAGACTGACTCTAGGCGCGCCTGCCTGGCCCGAGGGCGCCGCGGCGGCGCCAGTTGAGAGGGTGGTTCTGCTGCACGGGCTGGCGCGCTCCGATCGGTCGATGCGACCCCTGGCAAAGCAGTTGGCAGAGGCCGGATTCGAAGTGACGAATCTCGACTATCCCTCGACCAGTAAAGGACCCGAGGAATTGACTCGAATGATCGATCGAGTCATCGAACAGTGCTGCGTCGACGAGTCATCGCCGGTCCATTTCGTAGCCCATTCGCTCGGAGGGATTTTGGTTCGAGCCTACCTGGCCGAACGACGTCCCGCGAATTTGGGGAGAGTCGTCATGCTGGCGCCACCGAACCGTGGCTCCGAGATTGTCGACTTGCTAGGCGATTCGTGGCTCTTTGAAAAAATCTTCGGACCCACTGCTACTCAACTGGGCACGTCGCAAGAGAGTTTACCGAATCGAATCGGGCCGCCCACCTATGAGCTAGGGGTGATCGCCGGCAACAAAGTATTAAATCCTCTGGGGGCTTGGTTACTATCGGGCCAGCATGACGGGACGGTTTCCATTGATAGCGCCAAATTGGAAGGGATGTCTTCCTTTCTCGTGCTCCCAGAGAACCACTCGTTCATCATGAACGATCCCGAGGTTGCGGCAGAAGTGATTCACTTTCTCAGGAATGGAAGGTTCAAAGGAGAATCGAGCCCGGTATCGGGTCAGCCGTAGGGTCGACATTGCGAGTGGGCCGAAGATTGTGCAGGCGAGCAAATTCGAAATGAAGAACACCGCGGCGTATGTAGTTCTTGTTCTATGCGCCTGTCTCTTGTCTGCAGAGAAATCGGCGACCAAAATTCTGGTCGTCTATTACAGCCCCGCCGGCCACACGGCTGCGATGGCGGCTTCAATAGCGGCCGGTGCCGTCTCTGTAGAGGGTGTGGTCGTTGCACTCGAGACGGTTGAGAGCGTCGGCCTGAACCAGGTGTTGGAAGCTGATGCGATCATCATCGGTAGTCCGGTTCTCAACGCCAATGTAGCTCCCGAAGTTCAGAAGTTCATCAATGGCTGGCCCATCGAGGAGACGCCGCTTCGCAACAAAGTGGGTGCGGCATTTGCGACGGGCGGCGGGATCTCAGCCGGAGAAGAGGCGGTGCAATTCAGCATCCTGAGATCTATGCTCATCTTTGGAATGGTAGTAGTGGGTGGACCGGAATGGACCTCGCCCTTTGGGGCCTCCGCGATAACTGAAGAAGCGCCGTTCGATCCTCGAGATGGCAAGCAACTCGTTGCAGAGATGTTTCTGCGCAAGGGCAGGGATCTAGGGAAACGTGTAGCTGAGCTGGCGCTGCACTGGAAGCAGAATGCGGCGTCTGATGAGACTCAACGTGCCAAGCCTTGAGGTCAAGCGATCGAAGATCAACTGGTGCGCTCTGCCAGAGCCCGTCTGATTGCGAGCGCCGAAGTAGCGCTTGCGAGGCCCTGAGTCGATGTCGTAAACTCCGCTGGTTAGCGAGCGCAAAGATTCGATAGAAAGGGCGTCCCGCGAGGTCAGTTTCGGTCGGAACCGCGATTGCACATTATAGACGCCATACCGACCTTAAGGCTGGAAGTGTGGTTAGCAGATTGGCTAGAGCCCTTGATCCTGGTGCGATAGAGACTGAATGAGGAATAACGGATGACAGTTCTTGAGACAACTCCTACCAAAGAGCCGGAGCATCATGGTCCTGATGACCACCATGAAGAGTTGCCCTTCTGGAAGAAATACATTTTTTCCCAGGACCACAAGATTATTGGGATTCAGTACGGTTTCACCGCTCTAACATTCCTCTTGATCGGCTTCAGCCTGATGCTGATCATGCGTTGGCAGTTGGCGTATCCGGGCAAGGCGATCCCCTTGATCGGCACCTTGCTGGGAGAGGGAAATACGATCCAAGGGATCATGTTGCCTGAATTCTACAATCAGCTAGGAGCGATGCACGGTACGATCATGGTGTTTCTCGCCATCGTTCCTTTGGTGGTGGGCGCCTTTGGGAACTACATCGTTCCTCTGCAGATCGGCGCTCCTGACATGGCGTTCCCGAAGCTCAACATGGCGAGTTACTGGGTGTACTTGACCGGTGGGATCATCATGCTGGCAAGCTTCTTTGCTCCCGGCGGCGCGGCGTATTCTGGTTGGACATCGTATCCACCCCTCGCCAACATAGCGACCCAAGGGCAGACCTGGTGGATTTTGGGGATGGTCTGTTTGATCACTTCATCGCTGCTCGGCTCGATCAACTTCATCGTCACTATTTTCCAGCTGAGGGCCGAGGGTCTATCGTTCATGCGGATGTCGTTTTTTGTCTGGGCGCAGCTCGTAACCTCATTTCTTTTGCTTCTGGGCTTCCCGCCGCTCGAGGCGGCGGCGATCATGCAGCTCATGGATCGAGTCGCGGGAACCAGCTTTTTCATGCCGAGCGGGCTGGTGATCAGCGGCGAGCTGTTGGATCTGGCCGGAGGCGGCAACCCCCTGCTATGGCAGCATCTCTTCTGGTTTCTGGCACATCCTGAGGTTTATGTGTTAATCCTTCCGGCGCTGGGAATCGTGGCCGAGATTATCGCCAATAACACCAGAAAACCCCTTTGGGGCTACAAGCCGATGGTCTACTCCGTGGTCTTTTTGGGATTCATGTCCTTCATCGTCTGGGCGCATCATATGTTTCTCACCGGTATGGGCACGACCATCAATGCGTTTTTCCAGACCACGACGATGATCATCTCGGTGCCTTCGATTGTCATTCTGTCGGCGCTCTTAATGTCGCTCTGGGGTGGGTCGATTCGATTCAACACTCCGATGCTCTTCGCCTTGGCGTTCTTGCCGATGTTCGGAATCGGTGGATTGACCGGTCTGCCTCTCGGGCTGGCGCCTGCGGATATACACTTGCACGACACGCTTTACGTGATCGGACATTTTCACTATGTGGTAGCTCCGGGGACGATCTTTGCTCTGTTCGCGGGCATTTACTATTGG
>JAZFTL010000085.1:0-2801 GCA_036446675.1 Thermoanaerobaculia bacterium | reverse complement strand
GCGTAACCCTAAGATTCTAAAGTCTCTCCGCGGCCTTTCATCCACTTTCACCCCGCACTCTTTCGCTTCGCAGCCTGCCGCCAGTCCCTGGTAGGCTCCTCCGGGGTTCCTTTCATCGAGATGTGGCAGCAGAGCCCGCATGTTGCATGGTTTCCACTCCATCCAGCATCAAATCAAATTTTTGAATCCAAATTTATGCAAAGTATCCATTCAACTCGATTCCCGACCACGAAACCACATGGTATCAACAGTTAAAGGTGCTTCAAAGATCTGTTTCGATGGCATCGTTCGTGCGTAGTGGGTGTGCGAGTTCATTTGATGCCTACTACCCTTAAGTCAGCCGCCCAACGCAGCCGAACGCTGTCGATTGCCATCATTCTGGCCGTGGTCGTCATTGCAGCTGGGGTGTCGAGCCTACAGCGCAACTTGGAGACTTTCCAACCTACCGGCTTTGAGGCGCAGCACGAGACCGGCCACTGGCTGGTCACCCGAGTCGATTCGCCGGACTCATCTATTCACTCGAACGACAAGATACTTCTTGTCAACGGAGTCGACTCCGGGCAAATTTCCAGAATCGCGGAGGCGTTGCGCCAATCCAGGCGAAACGAGCTCGTACTCCTCCGCAATGACGAGTTGATCACCGTCGACTTCGTCTTGCCCCCGCTACGGATCAACTTCTCGTACCTCATCCTGGCCCTGGTAGGAATGGCGTACCTCCTGATCGGTTTCTACACTCTTCTCAGGGACCTTCGCCGCCCGACGATCGTATTTTTTCTTTGGTGTGTGACGTCCAGCGTAGTCTACCTGGTCTCCGCGCTGCCGCCATTCGATCTGGTCGGTAAGAGCGTCTATCTCTTAGAAGAACTCGCCCGCATTCTCTTAGCTCCTTTGACCCTGCATCTATTCACCGTCTTCCCACGGCCCGCCCATGGCCGACGCGGCTACTGGCGGGCCATACCGTTCTATTATGTGCCGGCGGCTTTCCTGCTACTGCTTCAAGTCGACCTCATCGCCTTCAACGGGAACTGGCTGTTCAGCGGCCAGGTCGGCCCAGCTCTGATTATTCTCGACCGCTTGGAACTGCTCCACCTAGGGCTCTTCGCCCTCCTGGCTGTTGGCGTATTGATCTGGAAGCTGCGCAGCAAACCGGAGCCCGAAACGACCCGGCAAATGACCTGGATCGCGTTCGGCATGCTGGGCGGATACCTACCCTTTCTTACTCTCTACGTCACCCCACTTTTCTTCGGCATATGGGGCGGACCGCTCATTTCAGTCATCGCTGTGTCGCCCTTGGCGCTCGTGCCCATTACCTTTGCCTGGGCAATCTTGCGCTACAAGCTTTGGGACATCGGCCTTCTGGTGCGAGACACGGTCGCACTCGGCTTAACGGTCCTGGTCGGAGTTGTCGGATTCTCCCTGGCGAATTTGACGATCAACCGGTTACTTCCCGACCAACTGGCCGAGGCGCGCGATTTAGTCACCTTCCTGTCAGGGCTGATGATCGCGGGTCTCTTGGTGCCGACCCGACGCGGCATCGGAACCTCTCTCGAGCGTCTGCAGTACCGCCGGACATACAGCAAACGCCAAGCCCTGGCCGAATTCGGTAAACAGGCCCTACATGAAACAGATCTCAAGCGGCTTTGCACGACGCTTTCTGAGAGCATCTCCTTCGGATTGGGGATTCCGGAGGTCGGACTCTATCTCAATCACCAAGGAATCTTGGTAGAAGCGCTGGCGAAGAGCGACTGTCAACACGAACTGTTGACCGGAGACCTCGAAGACGATTTTTGGAGCGTCGATATGCACTCGCTGTCCGGTGTGCAGCTTCCCACCGACGAACCTGGTTCGCTACACCAGCTCTACCTCAAAGGTTACCGCTACGCGTTTCCTCTGGCTTTGCGCGACAAGCAGCTGGGAATTCTTGCGGCCGGATACAAAGAAGATGAGGTGCCGCTCAACAGCGATGATCTCGAGCTGATTCGCAATCTGCTCAATCAAGCCACCCTGGCGATCGACAACGCCGAGCTGCTCGACGAAGTCCACCAGCAACTCGACGAAGTCCTGCGACTGCAAAGCTATAACCAAAGCATTATCGATTCCTCTCCCGCCGGGATCGCCGTGATCGACCAAAATAAAGACGTCGTCTCAGCCAACCAGGCCTTCGCCGAGCTTGTCGGCCTTCAATCAGAGGAGATCTTGGGTCAACAACTGTTGAATCTCCTCCACATCGACGACTTGCCTCAACCCGGAAGTAAGTTGCGCGAGATCAGCTACCACGACCACTTGGGAAATGAACGCTTCGCCCAAATCAGTACGGCATTGCTGCAGAGAGGCGAAGAATCCAGGCAGATCGTCATCGTCCAAGACGTTGGTGAGCGGGTCGCGATGGAGAATACTTTGCGGGAAAAGGAACGCCTCGCTTCTCTCGGCATGCTCGCGGCTGGAGTTGCCCACGAGGTCAACACACCTATCACCGGCATCTCCAGCTATGCCCAAATGCTCCTCGCAGACACTGCGACCAGCGACCCTCGCTACGACCTTCTAAAGAAAGTGGAGACCCAAACCTTTCGCGCTGCTCGCATCGTCAATAGTCTCTTGGATTTCGCTCGCAACCGACCTTCTGAACGAGCTGCACTTTCTCTTCTTCCGGTGTTGGACGAGTCCATAGACCTGTTGTCGGAAAGAATCTCGGAAGCCGGAGTCACTTTGAACTGGACGCCTCCGACCGATGCGGTTCTCTCGGTATGGGGCAACGAGAGCGAATTACAGCAAGTATTCACGAATCTGTTGATCAACGCGAT
>JAZFTL010000084.1:0-4041 GCA_036446675.1 Thermoanaerobaculia bacterium | reverse complement strand
GCATTGGATCATACACCGATAGGCGATTTCGTTGAATTCGAAGGAGAGTCGGCTGATCGAGTGGCGCAACGTTGTGGTTTCAAGCCTGAGACTGCGGAGCGGAGAACCTATCTCGAGCTCTACGATGCTCACCGTCGCGAGAACCCGTCTGCCGCGGTCGACATGATCTTCCCTTGAAGGGCCTGCGCCTGCGCGCCATCATCCTGGCCGCCGGCAGGGGTCTGCGCCTGCGACCGCTCACCGAAGATGTCCCCAAGCCCTTGCTTCCGGTCGGCGGCAAGCCCATCGTCAGTTACACACTGGAGGTCCTGGCGGCCCTGGGAGTAGAGGCGGCAGCCTTGAACACGCACCATCTTGGAGAACAGATCCAGCAGCGATTGGGCGCCAGCTTTGGCGGCTTACCCCTGACCTACTCGCCCGAAGCGGAGCTACTCGGCACTCTAGGTGCGATGGATCCGTTGCGAGAATTCATGGAGCCCGCTGATCTGGTACTTGTCATCAACGGCGATAGCCTCTGTCGGTGGCCGCTCAAGCGGCTCGTCAAGCGACATCTCAAGAGCGGTGCCGGAGCAACCCTGCTGTTTAGCAAGAACGCCAACCGGGCCCAGTTCGGCGGTGGTGTCGCGGTGTCGCGGGCACGGGTCGAGTCCTTTCATCCGGACGAGAAGAGCCGGACCGGCACCGAGCGACTCGTCTTTGCAGGGGCACATGTTTTCGCGCCGAAGTTGCTCGACAACGTTGGCGAGGGCACCGGGGATTTTGTGAAAGACCTCTATGGCCCTCTGGTTGAAGTGGGCGGTTATATCGGCGCGATCGCCACGGGACGGAGGTGGCACGATCTCGGCTCCCCTGAACGCTACCTCGAGGCATGCCTGCAGCAGAGTCTCGGGAGTTGGACGCACCGATTTCTTGGGCGACCCTGGCGCGCCGATAGCGCTTCCATTCACCCGAGCGCCAAAGTAAAGCGATCAGTTGTGGAGTCAGGGGCTCGACTCGAACCGGGAGTGGAAGTTCAAGAATCGGTGGTTTTACCGGGGGCTGTTGTTGGGGAAGGGTCTGTCGTCAAACGCAGCATCATCGGCTTTAATGTCGAGCTGCCGGCTTCGACGATGCTGGTCAGCCGTATGGTAACGCGCGCCAAGACCGGGGTTGCGCCGGAAGAAGACGCCTCGACCCTTGGGGAGCTGAGCTATACCCCGCTGAATCGAATTTAGTCTGGGCCTTCAAGAGAGACCGATGCAGACGAGACGGCGCTGGCGGCTGCTTATATTCGACTGGGACGGAACCCTCTTCGACTCGATTGGGAGTATCGTCGAGTGCACCCTGGTAACACTGCGGGAAATCGGGCACCCAGAGGTAGAGATCGACGATATTCGCGGCGCAATTGGGCTCGGCTTGCGCGAAACGGTGAATCTTTTCTCGCCGGGCTGCGATGACTCGATGTTCGATCGAATCGTTCAGGTCTATCGACGCCACTGGTTCGCGAAGTACTCCCACGAGCCGTTCCTGTTTCCCGGAGTCGAAGAGATGCTGGCGGGCTTGGCCGAGAAGGACTATCTGTTGGCAATCGCCACCGCTAAGGGCCGCACAGGGCTGCTCAAGGATCTCGATCGAGCCCAGCTTCAGCAGCGATTTCACACTACTCGAACAGTCGATGAGTCGCCCAGCAAACCGAGTCCTCAGATGCTCCTCGATATCATGGATGAACTCGGGGTGGCGCCGCGCCAGAGTTTGATGATCGGCGATACGACGCATGATTTGCAGATGGCCGGCAATGCGGGAGTGGAGGCCGTAGCGGTGTGCTCGGGATCGCAGTCGCGAGAACGCCTGCTGGGCGAGGGACCCATCGTCTGCCTGAAGGGGGTCGCCGACCTCGGGCCCTGGCTATTAAGTCAGCAAGAAGTGACCCGCGCGGAAAGCATCTACCGGCCCTAGGCAAGAAGGGTATGTTTTACTTAGAATCAGTCACCGAAATCGGCCACCAGGAAACCTATGATCGGCTGTTTCTCACTTTTGACCTTGAGTATTGTTGTTGCGGTACCGGTGGTAGTACTGCGGGGCAACGAGCGACTGCGTGCTGTTGTCAGGCGAATGGAGGTATTGGAGCGTGAATTCGAGTTTTTCCGCCGAGCCGGCGATGCTGCTGTTGAAGGTCAGCAAGTCGCCCAATCTCAGCAAGAAGCGGCAGGGGCGGAGGTCTCAGAGCCAGCTGAGCCAACTGACCTGGAACGGCCGCTAGGGGACTTTGAACCCGGGGAAGAAGAGGAGGAAGTACCGAGTTTGCCCCGGGCAGAGCAAGACACTTCAACACTTGAGCCGACCCCCACGTCTTCACGCACTCGATCCAGGTGGGCCACCTGGAGCATCAGAGATCTCGAAAAGAGTCTAGGGGCGCGCCTGCCGGTATGGATCGGAGCGGTGGCCGCTACGCAGCCTGAGCTGGGGCGGAACAGGGCTGGGGGGAGTCGCCTTGGCCGACGCCATCTTCGACCAGGGCTTGATCGCCAACCCCGCCTGGCGGCACTTCGCGATCGGAGATACTCCGATCTTCAACGCGCTCTTATGGGTCTACGGCCTGAGCGCGATCCTCATGTTGGTGCTGGCCAGAAAACTCGCCGACCCGGCGCGAAAATGGCTCGGCCGGGCCCTCAACTGCGGCGCGCTCGTGAACTTCCTGCTGTTGGTGACGCTCGAGGTGCGCCAGGCCTTTCGCGGAAGCTATCTGGACCGGGGAACGGCAAGCCCGTACCTGTCTTCCCTTTGAAAGCGATCAACTTCAGACTTTAATAAGCGTTTGTTTCATGGTTTTACCTCATTCATGCATTGAGAGTTTGAAGCGTAATAGCCGAGCGTTCAGCCTATCGATGCAATCGAGTGTCCCATGAAAGCTCGATGGTTGCTGTCGTTCTGTCTCGTTGTGTCTCTGATCGGTGGGACAGGCCGGGCGGCGGACACCGAGACTTGGGTCCGCGTCGACACCCCCCACTTCACCCTGCTGAGTGACACCAGTGAAGCCGCGACGGTGGCTCTCGGAACTCACCTGGAACGGCTCCGCGCCGTTATCGCGCAGCTCGTTCCCCAGACAGGGCTGAAGGCGCCGGTTCCAACTCGTTTCTTCGTGTTCCATGATGAGGCCGCCTTCCAACCATACAAGCTCCTGGTAGGGGGGCGGCCGGTGGACGACGCTGGCTACCTCGTCCGCCACGAGCACGGGAACTATGCTGCTCTCGTCGCCGGCCAGACGAGTTCAGCGATCCGCTTGGTCTACAAGCAGTACCTCCACTTTCTGCTTCAATCGAACTTCCCGGAGCTGCCCCAATGGCTGCGCCAGGGTGTGGCGGAACTCTATAGCACCTTCACTAGCGATTCAGCTGAGGCGCGGATAGGGCTACCCGTCGAAGACCATGTCTTCTGGCTGCGCATGCCAGGGCGCCAGCTGATTCCGTTGGCCGAGTTCTTCGCAATGGATGAAGCGCCGCTCGGCGGCGAGGAGCAAGCCGATTTCTTCACGCAGTCGCGGGCTCTGGCCCACTACCTAATTCTCGGCACGGAGGAATATCGACGGGAGGTTGGGGGCTATTTGATCCGGTTGATCAATGGCGAATCTCCGGAGAGGGCCATCCGCGAAGCTTTCGGTGTGGACTTCGCGACCCTGGAGAAGGAACTCGCCGCATACATCCGCCAAGACACCTTCTCGTATGTCCGACTGCCTATCGATGACCTGGCCGACGTGCAGATTGAGTCCACGGTGATGTCTCGCGCTGAAGTGCTGTGGAGTCTCGGTGATCTCCTGGCCCACGCCGTGCCGGAGCGCCGGGCTCAAGCGGAGGCGCATTTTCGCGCTGCGCTCGAGGCTGAACCTGCGCACGGTCGCGCCTCGCCCGGGCGCAACAGGCCCTCGAGCGAAGCGTCGAGCTCAGATCCGTGTTTGCGGAGGCTTGGGCACAGCTCGGCTTCGCGTACGGTTTAGGGCCAAAGCCCTCGGTGGAGGCGGCCACTACTCTCGAGACCGCCCTCGGGCTGCTCCCCGCCCGCACCGAT
>JAZFTL010000083.1:0-2760 GCA_036446675.1 Thermoanaerobaculia bacterium | reverse complement strand
CGATCGCCTCGAGCAGGCCAAGTCCTGAGTTGAGGACTTTCTGAATAGTTAGTGCCGCAACTTCGCGCCGGGGCAGGCGAATGCGATAGAAACTGTGTGCAGCTCGTGAGGAGTTGTCCTCGTGGTTCGAAGTCGAATCGTTGCTGATCCCGGTCCGCACCGGTAAGTGGATGGCACCCTCGAAGATGCCTGGTGAGTGGATTAGGTCGCGGACTTGTTCCAAGCGAATAGCTCCGAGAGAGGCGAGTGCTAACCGCACATCAAACATGCGGACACCATCGATGGGACTGCCGAGAGCGTCGAGCCAGCGATCGAGTCGGGTTCGCTCGCGGGCCCCGAAAACTTCGAGCAGCGCAGATATCTTGTTTCCGAGGGGAGTCTTTGGTCCAGCGAGTCCGATGGCTGAGAAGGGGATTCCTAATCTCGTGAGCTGGCGACGCAGGGGGTTTCGATACGGCGTCAAGTTTCGCGCCAGAACCCCGATTCCCTCCGGAGTGGCGCCACTATCGATGAGATCGCGGATTCGATCGGCAACTCCGCGACACTCGGCTTCGGGTCCCAATGCAGTCAGAAACCTCAAGTCAGGGGGGGCAGAGCGTGCTTCATTGCGCACCAGAGTCCCCAACGATTCGAGGCGTTGCAGCAGATGGCTCCCGTGGCCGTGGTCTATGCCTCCTCCTTCCCTTTCTGACGGGCGCTCCTCGAGGGAACCCAAAGGAATTAGAGGATGACTCAAGTAGATTTGGCCGGTCGAGCTGCGCAGCAGTGCGAGCAGGAAATCAGTCACCAGGCCGGTGGCGTCAGCATAGCCATAGAGCAGCACTCGCGCCTCTGCCAAACGATTGTGGTCGGTCGACGCTAGAGTGTCGGTGGCCTCTCTGAGGAGGTCAGGAGGTCGCTCGAGTCCCAGCAGGGCAAGCTGCTCTGCCGCAACTTGGGAAACCCGTATGATGCTATGAACTCGGGCGATTTCCGCTTTTGAGGCGACCTGCCCTGCTTCTTCGGCCAGCACGTCATGCAGAGCCTCGGCATGCGATGGGTGAAAACCTGCGTCCAGCAGATCTCGGACCGTGCCGAGTACTGCTCCGAATCCATCTTTGAGGTGTCCCAAGGGGCGCCTCAGTGATGCTTCGCGTTGCGCCGCCCGTCGCACGTACAACGCCAAGAGGAGTTGGTCGCCGGTTGTGTCTAGAATCGCAGGTTCAAGAAGATACCGAGCGAACTCGAAGTGGGTCATACATCGAAAGTTCACCAGGGGCTTGCCTTGATGCTCGAGAACTCTGTACAGAAGATGGTCGCGCAAACTGTTCGAGGGCACGACAAGGTAGAGAGCCGGAGGTAAATTGGGCTCTGAAGCGGAGGTACGTTCGGAAGTGATCCGCATGAGATCATCCAAAAGAAGTTGCTCGCAGGCCCGACTTCCCGAGGCGATCTTGATCTCAAACCGATTCATCGCTCGACCACCTATCTAGTTTCCGAATTCGGTCCTATGCGAGCACGCCTCTGGTGCTCTGTCAACTTGTACTCTACCGACTCAGGGTAGGCCGGGTGCGCCGAGGGGAACGGTAGGCTACGGCCCTTGTGGAGAACCAGCGAAGATCGGCGTCGCATACGTTGCTAGACTATGTCAACGATGGAATCCGTTCACAGCATTGTCGAGCCCACCACGATGGCGACGGACTATATTCTGGCATTGCTTTGTGCGCTGATGGCGTCGCGTTTACGTGAGAAGGCGCGAGAGACAGGCTCTCGAGCAGTGGTCTTCTGGCGATGGGCGTTCGTTGCAACCTCGGTGGGAGCAATGGCCGGCGGCAGTGCTCACGGGTTTGCTCTGTTTCTTACAGATTGGCAGTGGGCGGCAATCTGGAAGGCTTCCACCCTGATGATCGGCGCCGCAAGCTTCTGCCTGCTGGTGGGAACATCCTATGCCCGACTGGGCGGAGGGTGGGGAAGGGCGGTGCGCTATATGGCACTTCTCAAGGTGGCGGTATATGTGACCTGGATGATCGGACACGATGACTTCCGCTTCGTCATTTTCGAGTACGGCTCCAGCATGCTGCTGATTCTTGGAATCGAGTCCTGGCGGTTGCTCAGAGATCGATCGATCGGTCTCACTTGGATACCAGCGGGAATACTCCTTTCGTTTGTATCGTCTGCTGTACAGCAGAGCGAGCTGGTACTGCACAGGAATTTCAATCAGAACGATCTTTTCCACGTGGTTCAGATGGAGGCTGATTTCCTTCTCTACCGAGGCGGTATACTTCTACGAGATCGGCGCAGTGGGAGCGCGGCCTGATGGCTCTTGATGAGTTCTTGAAGAGCGCTTGTTCTGTTGACGAACGAAGGGTGCGAGCCGAGCAGACTGAATGAATGTGAGCTGTTATCAGGTAAGCAGGCAGAGCGTCGTAGATTTGGGTACTACGGATCCGGGTGACCGGAGTGCTTTTTCGGGAGGCCGCGATCAAGCCAAGAGTCTCCAGAAGAAGCTCACGAAAAGGCTCGAGGAGTTGCAGGAGTTACTCTACGCCGAGGGTCGGCACAAGGTGCTCATCGTGCTTCAAGGGATGGATGCCGCAGGTAAAGACGGAACGATTCGGCATGTCTTCGACGGCACCAATCCTCAAGGAGTCAAGGTCGCTAGCTTCAAGCAGCCCACCACCTTAGAAATGGCTCATGATTATCTTTGGAGGGTGCATCGTCAAACTCCGGGCAGGGGCGAGATTACGATCTTTAATCGCAGTCACTACGAGGATGTCTTAG
>JAZFTL010000082.1:0-5942 GCA_036446675.1 Thermoanaerobaculia bacterium | reverse complement strand
TTCCCGGCATTCTCGGCCATAATTTTCTCACCCTCGCTGGTGACCTCTTCGCGTAGATGGACTCCGCCTCCGGCAGCAAATAGGAGGAGTGTAAAGAAGAGACCGATTCAAGTTGAGAGGGATACTGAATAACATCGTACCCCCTACGAGTTATGGTAGTATGGCCAGACTATGGCAACCGTCAAGATGACCTTCTCGTTAGATGAAGAAACCGCGGTCTGTCTGCGCGCCACGGCGGAGCGGCTCGCTCGACCGAAGAGCCATGTGGTTCGAGAGGCCATTCGGGATTTTGCCCGGAGAGCGGACCGTTTGAGCGATGCGGAGAAACGAAAGATGCTCGGCCTTTTCGACGAGCTCGTGCCCCGGATTCCCTCACGACCCGAAGAAGAGGTCGAGGCGGAGCTTGCTGCGATCCGATCCGCGCGCCACGGCGGCGGACGCCTCTCGGGTCCCTAGGAGGCGCGATGATCGTCGTCGACACCTCGGCCCTCATCGACGCTCTGACCGGGGGGCGACGCTCGGCAGGCTTGCTTCGCCGTTGGATAGAGCAAGGAGAACGGTTCGCAGTGCCGACCTTGGTGATCTACGAATGGCTGCGAGGGCCACGGAACCAAGAGGAGCTGCAGGCTCAGGCGGCGCTGTTTCCTCCGGCATCTTGGATTGATTTCGGAGCCGAGGAAGCCCGACTGGCGGCCAAGCTGTACCAGCGCGCCTCAAGGGGGCGGGGCCGGGAAATCGATCTGGCCATCGCTGCCTGCGCCATCTTGCACCATGGATCGCTGTGGACGCTGAATCTCGCGGACTTCCGGGACCTCCCGGGTCTTCATCTGCAGACCCCTCTTGACGAGGCGTAAGATCAGGCGGATCTTGTCATGTCTGCCTGTTGCGGTTCACGAGTGTCAGAGATCACTTCATGGCGTGTTCGGTCGTTCCATGGACCCGCCCATTTTCTAAGAATATCTACCCGCTCGAGCAGGCCGCTATACGACGCTGCAAAAACGGTGAGATCGCTCGCCTCCTCCTCCAAAGGATCCAGCCGTCTCGCGCAGCGTGCCCGTGCCACGCGTCAATGAAATCGTCAGTGGGCGCCGACGGGATAGGGCAGCTACTACTGGTTCTTTATTCGATCCAGGTCAGGCGGCTTCAAACTCGACTTTCTGAACGTCTGTTAGATCCGCCTGCTTCTTGGCGTGCCACAGATCACAATTGTGCTGCATCGCCAGCCAGCTCTCGGCCGAACGACCCACCGCTTTGGAGAGTCTCAATGCCATCTCCGGGCTGACCCCGCTTCGTAGGCCGACAATTCTCGACAACGTGGATGGCGCGACACCCAGGCTTTCGGCCAACGAGCGAATACTTATGCCGAACGGAACAAGATAGGATGCGCGAATGAACTCACCCGGATGCGGTGGATTATGCATAGCCATTAGTGATCGTCCTCGTAGTCGAGTACATGAACATTTCCGTCATGAAACTCGAAAGTCAGCCTCCAATTGCCGCTAACCCAAATTGACCAGCGGCCTTTCGGCTGCCCTTTGAGTGGATGCGCACGACTCGGACAGGCTCCAAGGAACATAGTGTGCTAGAGACCTGGACTCACTGTTCTGATCAGGGAAGATTTGTTGACATTTTTGAACTCTATATATAAATTTGCATGCATGAGCACGAAGACCATCGCCGTCGATTGGCGCGTCTATGAGCGCCTCGCCGCTGAGAAGAGAGAGGGAGAGTCCTTCTCGAAGACTATCAACCGGCTCCTTGAGGAGGTGGGCGCCGCGCACACGGGTCGTGACATTGTTCAGAGCCTCGAGGCGATCTCCGGGCTCGATGCTCGGCATGCCGAGGTCATGCTTGCGGTCATCCGCGAGAACCGCGAGAGCGAGGTGTGGGAAGAGCATGATCTGCGTTGATACGACGTTTCTGGTCGACCTGTGGCGAGAAAAAGACCTCCCGGCCTCCGCGTCACGGGAGCTCTTGGCGGCGCACCCCGGTGAGGAGTTCGCGGTGCCGGCGCACGCGGCGGGGGAGTTTCTCGAAGGTGGAGCAGCCGTTTCACCAGAGCGACTCGAACAGTCGCTGGCGTTTCTGAGGCTCTTTCGGGTGGGAGAGGTCGGTGTTGAAACCGCGCACCGCTACGCACTCATCGTGACAGCCCTACGCCGAGGATCCGGGCTGGCTGGAAGGTCGAAGCCTGACCTGTGGATCGCCGCCTGGGCAATTCAGCACGGCGCCCCGCTCGCCACCCGGAACACCCAGCACTTCCGAGATATACCCGGGCTCGAACTGATGGGTTAGCACTCTGGGATAAGGAGAGCTTCGCCTCTGAGCCTCATAAAACGGCGGCGGCGGGACTCGGGAAAGGACACCTTCGCAGCGGCTGTTCGACCAGCGTCATGCTCGCCTAGGTGGAGACGGTGGGTGGTTTGTAGCCTGGGTCTGTCGCCTGAATCGTTACCCGCCTTCATCCGGTCGGGACCGCTAGACACCGGCCGAGCAGTCCACGGTCTTGTGCGCATGAGCCCGAAACATCATTGTTCTTGGCGTATCCCGTGTTCCGTTATACAGTACACATGGTGAGGCGGAACACGGGATGCCGATCAAGAGCTTCAAGGACAAGGAAACAGCGAAAGTCTTCGGAGACGATTTCTCGAAGAAGTTCCCTCTGGCGATCCAACAGCGGGCGGCATCTCGGCTCGACTTGATTGATGCGGCTGTTGACCTGCGAAACCTGGCCCTCCCGGGACTGCGGCTGGAAGCCCTCAAGGGAAGTCGTAAAGGGCAGCACAGCGTCAGGATCAACCAGCAATGGCGAGTCTGTTTCACTTGGAGGGATGGCGAAGCGCACGACGTAGAGATTGTGGACTATCATTGATAGCGAATCGACTGGGAAGGAAAACACCATGGCTACTCGGAAAATCAAGCCCACCCATCCAGGGAGGATCCTGTTCGAGGACTTTCTGGAGCCGCTGGGGATGAGTCAGAACACTCTCGCGAAGGCGATCGGCGTGCCCGTGCCACGCGTCAATGAAATCGTCCGTGGGCGGCGTAGCATCACCGCCGATACGGCGCTCCGCTTGGCAAAATTCATCGAGGGATCATCGGCTGAGTTCTGGCTCAACCTGCAGTCGCGGTACGAGCTCAGGATGGCGCGACAGAAGAAAGACCTGGCAAAAAGCCTGCGGACGATCAAGCCCCACAAGATGGCGGCGACGGGATAGGGTAGCTACGGCGACCTACTGCCAGAGCGAGCCGGTTTCCAAAACCTCGAGGAAGTGATCGAGCGGCCAGATCTCGATGTCCTCTGCTGTTCGTCGCCTCCCTTCTCCCGGCCTACCGGGAATCAAGAGCACTCGCCTGCTGACGCCTTCGAGCTCTGCGATGGCGCGCAATCCCCGCAGTTCGGCTGATGCGTGGCGTGCAGACGACTTAACTTCGATAGCCACAAACTCGCTTCCCTTTCTGAGCAGGAAATCGACCTCGGTCTTACGGGCCTGCGTCGGAGACCAGTAAAAAATCTCGTCGTAAAGATCTGAGACTTCACGATAGGTTCGCAGCAGCGTGAATATCCAACCTTCGAAGAGCGCGCCGCGCTCTTCAGAAGACACCGGCCCCAAGTTCTTCTTGATCGCCCGCACCATGCCCGGATCGGTCCAGTAGAGCTTCGGTAGACGGCGCTCCCGCACCCGGAGTTTCCCCTCGAAACCGGGGAGTCGCTCGGCGACCAGGGTGTCTTCGAGAATATCGAGATAGCCGGCTACCGTGGCACGCGCTGCCCCAGCATCTCGCGCCAATGCCGATATGTTCAACGCTTGGCCGTGGAATAGCGCGGCCACGGGAAGAAAGCGCGCAAACGCCGGCAAGTTGCGAACCAGGGCTTCGGCCTTGATCTCTTCCCGAAGGTAGAGCTGCGCGTAGCTCGTCAGAGTCTCGGCAGGCCGGGCGGAGAACCAAACCAGCGGAATCGCACCGTAACGAAGGGTTCGTTCAAGGTCGAACTGCTCTCCCAGCTCGCTCGGCGTGAAAGGGTACATCCGCTTCCATACCGCCCGCCCAGCCAGCAAGTTGGTGCCTGCTTGCATCAGTTTGCGCGCGCTCGAGCCGAGAAGAGCAAACCGCAGCCGGCGCTCCTCAATCGCCCGATGAACTTCGTTGACCAACTGCGGCAACCGTTGAACTTCGTCCACCACAACCCAAGAACCGATCGGCAGTTCGCGAAGCTCGTCTCCAAAGGCGGCCGGATCCGCCAGAAGGTGGTGGAAGAGGCCTTCGTCGAGAAGGTCGAACCGACGAGCCTTGGGTAGCTGCCGACGGGCCCAAGTGCTCTTGCCCACTCCGCGCAGACCGAAGAGGAAGAAGCTGTCGGAAGGCAGCGGATAGATCCGCGACAGATGCAAGGCGCTCATATGGGCATCACATTACCATGAAAAATGACGACATGGTGGTCAACTAGCCCAAGGGTTCCAGCCGCATTGCCTCACTAAGAATGGATTCATCAGCCTGAGACAGGGCTCGAGCGAGCCTCGCTCTCGGCCAGCAGATCCTTGAGAATCGAATAGCTGCCGGCTTCGGCCGGGACAGGCGCCTGCTCCGACCGATCGCCCGAAGACGAGCCCCCCAGGTAGCCCAGGGCGCGCAGCGCCCGCTCCTGGTCGGCCAACTCCTCGGCGTCGAGCTCTTCGGCCACCGGCGTTGCGGCTGCCGCGGCCGCGGCCTGATCCTCGTAGGTGTCTACGTAGCGCACCGGGTGCTGGTCGCGAAAGCGCGGCTCGAAGATGCCCTCGAGCACCCGGCCGTCCATGTCCCGGGCCACGGCAAAGCCCAGGTAGTGGATTACCGTCGGGGTGATGTCGAGCACCGAAGAGCCCTGGAACTCGCCACCGCCGCCGCGGATATGCGGTCCGGCAGCAATGAAGATCCATGGGTCTCGTGATCCAGGTGGGCACGGCGCACATCGACCGTCCGCTCACTGCGGATGCGCCGCTCGCCGCTCTTGAAGCCGTGGTCGGAGAGCAGAAAGACCGCGGTCTCGTCGAGGTCGATCTTGGCGAGCACCCGGCCGAGCAGCTCGTCCTGGTACTTGTACCAGGCGGTCACCACGTCCCGGTAGCGCTCGAACTCTCCGTCGTCGATCCACGCCAGCTGCGGCGGCGCATACTTCATGAACAGGTGGGAGAAGCTGTCGACCTGCTCGAAGTACATCATGAAGAGATCGTCGTCGCGGCTCGAGAGCAGCTCCTCGGCGACTGCCGTATAGCCCTGAGCGGTGGCGGCATACATCTGGAAGAGGTGAATCGGGTTGTCGGGGTTGCGCCGCGCCTGGCGCTCTACATCAAACCTTTCGCCGGCGTACTCCTCTTTGCTGAGGTGGACGAAGCGGCGGGCAAAAGCGTAGGGGATCTCGCTCTCGGCGGGCATCCGGGCGGCGGCAGCGGCAAACAGCCCGGGGGGATGGGTTTTCCGGGAATCTTCACCGTCGCGTGCGGTGGAACCGAAACCGTGGAAGCCGAGGGCGTCAGAGACGATAGCGCCTTTGCCCACGTCCTCGGCCGGATAGGTCGCCCACCAGCCGAGGACCATCGGTTTGCGTCGATGCTCGGCCAGGATGTTCCAGATCGCCTTGCTCTTTCGGTTGTAGCTGCGCACCGGCACCCGAGTGCCGTCGGGTCGGTCGACCATGAACCAGGCGACGCCGTGCTTGGCCGCGGTCTTGCCCGTAGCCACGCTGGTCCAGATGACCGGAGAGAGGGGAATGTCCCGCAGCGTGGCGATCTTGCCCCAGATGCCGCGCTCACGCAGTCCCGTGAAATTGGGCATCGCCCCCTCGGCTGCCAGCCGATCGATCAGCTTCCAGTCGGCGCCGTCGACACCGATGACAACCGCGCGCGTGCCCAGATCGCGCACTGTCGAGTCACGGGCACACGCTGCTGCGAGACGACCGCAAC
>JAZFTL010000081.1:0-5464 GCA_036446675.1 Thermoanaerobaculia bacterium | reverse complement strand
GCCGCTCAGCGCATAGGCGGCAGTCTTGCGAATCCCAGGGTCGGAATCTTGCAGGGCCTCGACAAGAGGTCGGCGGACGGCTGAATCGCCGATCCTTCCCAGGGACCACAGCGCATAGATTCGACTCTCAGAACTCTGACTCTCCAACTCCGCGACGAGCAGCGGAATCGCCTGGATGTCTTTGGTGTAGCCCAACACCAAGGAGAGATACCGCTTCATTGGCCCTTCATCGGCCTCAGCAAAGAGCGTTCGCACCTCTTCCCGCGCCCCCGGCGCGTCATCCAATGCACCCGGATCGGCTACCAAGACCCGCGACAGCTCGTACGCTGCTTGCGCTCGCCGCGGCTTCCAAGAAGACTTCAGATCGTTTAGATAGTCGGAAGTTGTCTGCCGATCGTAGGCGATCCAACCGAAGCCCACGAATACCCCGACGCAAACCAGCACCACCATGAGAGGTACCAAGAACAGCCCGAAAAACGACCGCAGAAGACCTTTGCGCTCTTCTTCGTCATCATCAACTTGCGGGGAAGACTCCGGTGTCAATTGCTCATCCATCAGCCGGCGAATCTTACCGCGATCCGAGGGCTAGCGGAAGAGATTTATAGCTCGAATCCAGGATTCAACCGTGAGGACCGACAGACGAAACCACTCGTGCAAAACAACTCATAATCGGCCCATACTCTATGGTTATGGTCAGAATCTCGACTAAGTAGACCAATAACCCTAGATGTGGACACCGTTCGGGAGCTCGAAGCGATGGCCCACCGCTTAGGGACCTCCAAATCTGAAGCGTTCCGGCAGGCCATTCATTCAACCGCCGAGAACGTTCAGGAACAACAGAGCGAGGTGCTCTTAGGGCTTGGAGTAGCAATGGCTGCCGATGGTCTTCTAATCAACTCCCTCAGACAGTGCCCCATAAATCCCACGGTTGGCGAAGCTACTGGCTGCCGTATTCTCCCTTTCGATCATAAAAATCTTCGTTGCAGCCCCCACTCGGACACAAATTTAGCGGAATACTAGACTCCTCACAACGAACCGGACACCGAAAGTCTGCTTGCACCACACGGGTGAGATCGTTATTGTTCGAAGCTGACCTTTAACAATTACTTAATCAGAAGTACTCTCGCCAAGAAGACTGATGGATCATCCAAGCAAAGCTCTCACCTACTCAAGCTATTTGAAACTCGATGAGCTCCTAGAGCTTCAGCAACCGCTTTCTGCGGAGCCCGAGCATGACGAGATGCTCTTTATCGTCATCCACCAGATCTACGAGCTCTGGTTCAAACAGGTTCTTAATGAACTGCGCAAGCTCCAAGCGGAGCTCGAAGACAATGACCCGCCGCGAGCGCTCTCAACTTTGAAGAGAATCCTCACGATCTTCAAGACCTTGGTCGCTCAGGTGGACGTCTTGGAAACTATGACGCCCAGGTCTTTCAACTCATTCCGCGCCCGGTTGGAATCAGCCAGCGGATTTCAGTCGGCCCAATTCCGAGAAATCGAATTCCTACTAGGGAAGAAAGACCGGCGCGCTGTCGAACATCATTCGAGCGACAGCGCCGGGGGGCAGCGCCTACGCCGTCAGATGGAAAAGGCCACTCTATACGACTCGCTGCTTCGATTCCTGAACAAGAACGGGCACGACGTCCCTGCCGAGCTCCTCGGCAGAGACGTCACCCAACCTCCCGAGCCCTCTGAGGCGATGCAGTCTGTGCTCCTGGACGTCTATCGCACCAACTCCATCGCCGCGATGGTCTGCGAGCACCTAGTCGATCTTGACGAAGGACTGCAGGAGTGGCGATATCGACACGTCAAAATGGTCGAGAGAACGATCGGCTCCAAACCCGGCACCGGAGGATCCGAGGGCGTCGCCTACCTGCGGTCCACCCTATTCCAACCCCTGTTCCCAGATCTCTGGGCAATTCGCGATCGACTTTGACCACTATGAAGAGCCCGGCAGCAGGCCCATTCACCCTCGAATCACTGCAAGCCAGCCCCAATCAGTTGGCCGGCCACTATCAGCGATTCAAGGTGCAGGATCGGCTGCTACTATCTGGACACTCCCACCAGGCATGGCCCGATTGCGCCTTCGATGGACAGCGCCAGGCCTGGCTGGACGCCGCAGAGCACGTCGATCAGAAGTGGGCCTACGCTTTCGACCAAGCGGAAGAGGTGCGCCGCGGGTATCGACGACTACTCGATGATCCGACCGGTCGGTACTGCCTGAGTGCCAGTACCCATAACGTGTTGGTTCGACTCATTTCGGCTCTATCTCTAAGCGAGCGCCCCCAATTCGTAACTACCGATGCAGAATTTCACTCGGTGCGAAGACTCTTCGCCAGGCTTGCAGAAGAAGGCATCGAGATCGTTCGCGTAGCGGCGCACCCTAGCGACAGTGTCGGGGAGCGCTTGGCAGCGGCGGTTTCCGACCGCACCGCTGCGGTCTACACCTCCACCGTCTTTTTTAGGAGTGCCCACATTGCCGGGAACCTCGAACCTGCAGCTCAAGCCTGCCGACATCACGGTACTCTCTTGATCCTGGATGTCTATCACCAACTCAACGTGGTTCCCTACTCTCTGATGGCGCGTGGCCTCGAAGATGCCTATGTCGTAGGGGGAGGCTACAAGTATTGTCAGCTCGGCGAAGGAAACGCCTTCTTGCGCTTCCCCCAGGATTGCGATCTGCGACCTGTCGCCACCGGGTGGTTTGCCGAGTTCGGGCAAATGACCCAAGAGCCGAGTCCCCATCACGTCGCCTACAGTGGCGCAGACAATCGCTTTGCCGGGGGCACCTACGACCCTACAGCCAACTACCGGGGAGCCCGAGTTTTCAACTTCTTGCAGGAACATCAGCTCGTGCCCAGTCTCTTGCGCAAAGTCAGCCAACACCAGATCAGAACCCTTTGCCGCGCTTTTGACGATCTGGATTTCGATCCCGTGTTCGTCAACCGCGACCGCTCGGTGCCACTCGATCGACTGGGGGGATTCCTGCCCTTGACTTCGCCGCGGGCCGGAGAGCTCCATCAGGCTCTTCTTCGAGCCGGAGTCCACACCGACTTCAGGGGCGATATCCTGCGCTTCGGACCGGCCCCCTACCTGAGCGATCGACAGCTCAACGATGCCATTTCGATTCTCGGTGAAGTCGCCAAGAATCTCAGCGAATCTGTTCTGAGCTAGCGGTCATCACGCGTACCCGCGATGTTCGATTTCAAGGCGATTGTCGAGTTACTTCAAGAGATTCAGGCACTCGATCGGGTTCCCCGTACAGGATATATCACCCGGGGAGTCACCTCGGCTGAGAGCATTAGTGAACACACCTTTCACGTAACTTTTCTGGTCTGGATACTCTCTTCTGGGATCCCAGGACTCGATCGACTGAAGGCGGTCGAAATGGCTCTGGTGCACGATATCGCCGAAGTGCGTTTTGGCGACCTGCCCCTCACCGCCTCTCACTATCTCCCCCAGGGAGCCAAGAACAAAGCGGAGAGTCGGGCGGGCGAAGACCTCCTCGCCCCCATGCCTCCAGAAGTGCACTCCGCATTCTCTGAATACATGGAGGGCACTTCGCTCGAGGCCCGCTTCGTCAAGGCCTGCGACAAGCTGCAGTTGATGGTAAAAGTCTCAGTCTACGAAAAATGGAAAACAGGTGACCTAGCCGATTTTTGGGACAATCCGGGTAACTTCTTGGATGGCGGTTTCGAACCGGTGAGAGAATGCTTCGGGGCGCTTCTACAGAGCCATCAGAGCCGATCAGAGAGGTCGAGGCCCACTTAGTTGTCGACACCGATGCCGCCGATGTCGACCCCACGCCGCTTCAGGATTCGCCGGAGCCGAGCGTGCAGGTTATCTCCTAGCAACGAACTCGCCGTACTACTCACATCCCTAAGCACCCGCCTTAACTTGTCTGAGCCACTCCAGTGGCGCTGAGCGATAGGTTCGAGTTCGTCCGTCAAGACCTGTGAAAGAACGGCGCAGGCCAAGACGAGATCGTCGACGAAGCCCGCCGCACCCAGAATTCCTTCAGGGAACAGATCAAACGGAAGTACAAAGTAGGCAAGGGCGCCTGCGACAAGACTTCGGGTGGCCTTGGGCACGTCCTTATCCAGAGCCAGCCGTGCCAAGAGGATAAAAACGTCGGGAACCAAAAGAAGGGCTTCGCCGGCAGAAGTGCCGAAGCGCCCGCCCCTTCCGGCTACGACCTCGACGATACGTCCCCTGAGCCGATCGTAGAAGCTCAACAGGCCCGAACTTTCCAGTTCTGATTGTCGGTCTGGCTTCATCTCTGACTACCAAATCATATCGCTTACTCTGGGCCTCTCACCGCACTCTGACCTCCAATAGACCTCCACAACTCCTCGAGAGCACCATCAATCGTCCTTCGCGGCGCCCAAGTCAAGGCGCGCAATTTCCCGTTGTCGGCACAGAGTAAGGGAATATCGACGCTGCGAAGCCGGCTCGGCTCAACCTCGATCTGCGCCTCGACACCACTGATCTTCAAGAGACGATCGAGCATCTCGCTCATAGATGTCGCCGCTCCGCTACCCAGGTTGTAGCATGTACCCAGATCTCCCCTTTCGACGACCGCGCAGTAACCTTCGACCGCATCGTCCAAATGCAAGAAGTCTCTGCGGGCACTCAAGTTTCCAACCCGAACGACGGCCTCGCGGTCACCCCTCTGGATATCGCACAGCTGCTCAGCGAAAGCCGGGAGAGCGAAGCACTGAGCTTGACCCGGACCGAGAATATTGAACGAGCGGACTACTGTGGCGTTACTCAGCAATACCAAACGCTCGGCCGCCGCCTTGGTCAACGCGTAGGGACTGCGTGGCGCTAACGGGGTATCTTCACCTATCGGCTGCCGGTCACCCGGCACGATGCCGTAGACTTCGGCACTCGAAGCGAAGATCAGCCGACGCTCCCCGATTGTCCGCTGCAAGTTCTCCGTACCGAGAACATTCACTCGAAAGTACTTATCCGGGGCCTTCCAAGACTCGCCGACATGGGACAGACCGGCCAGGTGGATGACCACTTCCGGATCACTCTCTTCGACAACTCGCCGCAGAGCCGGTTCATCGAGAAGGTCGACTTCCCTGAGATGTACGCCCCCGAGTTCGGAAGCCCTGTTGATAAAAGTTCCGGTGACGTGGTGACCTCGAGTCGCCAGGACGCAGGCCAGCCGTGACCCAACGAAACCGGCGGCACCTGTGACAAGAATTCGCATCGTCGTGTTCCGGTAGATTCCGCTAGACTTCCGTAGATTGGGGTGGTTTTCCTTTAGTGCGCACTTTGCCGCGGCGCCACGATCAAGCTATTTTTCTATTTTTTCCCGCCAATAGTCGAGTAGATCTTGCAGCGTTTGGTCGAACGGTATGCGCGGCTCCCATCCAGTGCGATCTCTGAACTTCGTGCTGTCTCCGAGGAGAATTTCGACGTCGGATGGCCTCAGTCGGTCGGTATCGATTTCGAT
>JAZFTL010000080.1:0-2401 GCA_036446675.1 Thermoanaerobaculia bacterium | reverse complement strand
GACTGAAAGTTCAGATAGCTGAAATAGGGTCGACGACCGCGGAGTCCCCTCCACTTAATCCATGCTGAGACCACTGTCTCGTCATGGACCTTTGATCTAGCGCCTCGCCCCTTATGAGGTGCCTTCGGCCAATTCGGAGCATGTCGCAACAGCTCGAGCCCAGGAGTGTTCAAGAAATTGAGCATGTTGCCCCAACGCTCGTTCTGACAAGAAAACATCTCGGTCGAATAACCTGCTTTCTGCAGTACGTCCCAGAGTAGAGTCCGAGGATATTCGATGGGTGAATAGATATCGTGCTTGTCGAATTTGCGCGGATGCAGCGAGGAGAGGATCGCCATTTGGGCGTAATCCGAATGGGTAGAGACCGCATATGATCTGGAAAAAACCAACGACTCCTCGGCCAGCCTGTCCAAGTTGGGCGTCGTTGCGTTCCGGTCCCCAGCGAACGAAGTACGCTTCCACGGGAGTGATTCCAGCATGATCAAGACTACGTTTGGCAGGCCCTGTCTCTGGGGCGATCGATACTCCTCGATAGGTGCCCCCCCGGGGCCCGCAGTATCGGAGGAATAGATCGATACGTTCCCCAAAAAGCCGAAGGGTTCGATGTGGCGAGTCACCCAAAAACCCTCCGGTGTAAAATCCGACCAAAAAATCCGGACCCCGGGAGTGTATTGGTAGGCGCCGATCAACCCCGCGCAAGAGATAAGACTCACCGCCAATAACCACCGTGGCCTCACTCTGGGTTGGGTTCTCCTGATCCTGCGAAAACCCACTAATACCACTGCGCCGAGGGCAACAACGCCTAATGGAAACATCAGAAGCGCGGCCACTTCTAAAGGCCGGCCTTCCTGGAGAAGCTGGACGAAATTGTCGTATGCAAACCAGAGGTCAGTGGCCTTCAGATGAACGCTCGTCTGCCTGAATTTCAGCGAAGAGGCCACCAAAATGCCCACCGTCGTCGCGACTGAAAGGGCTTTGATCAGGTCTACCCAAAGCTTTCCGCGAAACCTCGACAACAGAAGTTCAAGAGTCGCACTGAGAATCGTAACGAGAATTATCTCGACGATCAGTAAACATCCGATCGCCGTGTAAGCCTGCAACCGACTACTCAAAGAGAGCGTAGTGGCGGCAGCATATTCCGAGAACACCAAGACCAGCACAGCGCCGTGAACGAACCAAGCTCCTGCGAAGATCGACCATGGGTTCATGGCTTCCTGGACTTTGACTTTCAAATTCATCGCGAACTCAAAGGAGTCCTCCGTTTCCGACAGCGGGGTCTGAAGAGTATCCCAACCTCTAGGCACTCGAACAACGACCTCCGCTCGCGGTTCCTGCTGGGTACTCATTCTCCGTGACGACAGCTGCTGCGATGAGCTAAAGTCACGAATGGATGCTGTTCGAAACTTCTGGAATCCTACGCTGGGAGCAACCGGTCAAACTCAACCACATAGTGGCGGTCGTAATGCTGCTGTGCACGCCCTTTGTTGGATGCAAGCAGCGATCTGGTGCCAAGGATCTGCCTCAAGAGTTGGTTCTCATTGGCAAGACTCAAGAATTCATCGCATTTCTCAATTCGGCCAAGATCTTCGAAGACAGCCCTCTGACGGGGTTCATCGCTGACTTCTCTGATCATCTCGGAAACTGCGAAGACTTCGAAGTGGTTTGTGACTCGCTAGACGCATGTACGCTCGAGGAGAATACGGGCTGCCGAGGCGGCCATCGGCGGCTAAAGAGTGCTTATCGACTGCTCGGCGATGCCGAATGGATGTTATCCAGCAACCGTGCCAACCGCCAGCGCATTACCGCATGGGGGTCTACACACTCCAACCACAGATACGAGATCACTGCGGAACTCACGGTCCATTCGGACCCAGGCCTCAGCGCACTATTCATGCCCGCCGCAGAGGCCCCTGCCCGCGCCGCCCTAGCCGAAAAGGAGTCCCTCCTTCATTTCCTGATTCGGCCGGACAGAGGACTCAGCCTTGATTCATTCCTAACCGCCGGGTCCATTGGAAACAAGCTCTTTCAGCTCAAGAGCGACTTGTTCTTGGCCACCACACTGGAGGGAACTTGGGAGGCTGCATTTTACTCACCTGATCTTGACGACTTGATTCCACCGATGGCTGTGGCTCTCCATTTTAGGAATCGGAAGCGTGCCGTCCGAGCGATGGAAGATTTCCTCGGCAACCTCATGAACACCTGGCCGATTCGTCGCAGCCCGTACTCCTTGGACAGCTGGAGTGGAGCATGTCTCAGCAATTTGCGGGTCATGCCGAACCTGGCTCCTTGTTACGTCGCAACCGACAGGTCGCTGATTGTAGGGTGGAACCCTGCGAGTATGGAGCTCGCCCTGGCTCAACCCTCACCAGATCAGGTACCAGCGACGGCAAGCTCGGCCAGA
>JAZFTL010000079.1:0-6322 GCA_036446675.1 Thermoanaerobaculia bacterium | reverse complement strand
GGTGTTGCGGTCGGCTTCTAGATCGACCGTCACCACGAGGTTGCGACCACGATGCTTGGCCCGATAGAGAACCACATCAGCCTCTTCGACGAGCTCTTCCCAAGACGCGCCAATTTCCGGTTTGGTGGTTGCGACGCCGATGCTAATGGTCAAACTGGGCCGCTCGGAACAACCCGCGTTCTCGATACTGAGAGCCTCGATTCGCTGGCGCAGCGTCTCGGCCAGCTCATAGGCTCGATTCTTTTCGGTATCGGGACAGACCAGACCGAATTCCTCTCCGCCGTAGCGACCGATAAAGTCCGAGGCACGCATAAGGTCCGCTTCGAGGGTTTGTGCCACCCGCCGCAAGCACTCGTCGCCATAAGGATGGCCGTGAGTATCGTTCAAAGCTTTGAAGTAGTCGATGTCGACAAGCATCAATGAGAGTGGTTGGTTCGACCGGCAAGCACGGCGCCATTCGAGATCCAAGACCTGGTCGAAACGGCGCCGGTTGGCGATGCCGGTAAGCGAGTCGATCATGGTCAGCAGCTCGAGCTCCACGTTGACCTGCTCCAGACTCCGGTTGGCCTCCTCGAGCTGTTGTGTCTTTTCCTCTACCGATTGATTCGACTCTACGAGGCGCTGGTTGACCCGGGCGAGCTGGATGACGCCGGCAACCTGATCGGCGATCGCCTGAAGGGTTCTTTGCTCCTGCAGCGAGAAGGCATCGAGCTCCGTGCTTTCCGCATTGAGCACCCCCAGGACTCGATCTCGGTGCCGAATGGGAACACAATACTCCGACCTGATAGATTTGTGACCCGACCAGTAGTCGGGGTCGGTTGCTACGTCGGTCACCAGCTGTTCTTCTCCGGTGCGCGCACAAAGACCGCAGGTTCCTGAACTCACTGGCCACTTCCCAGACCCCGGAGGAGACATGGCCAGCTTGCCCGCCATCGCCACATCGGCGAAGTGGGTAGCCTCCTCATCCAACAACAGAATTGCTGCCACGGCGATCTCGGAACGGTCCGCGAGAAAACTGGTGATCCGCTGCAACACCGCCGGCAGCTCTTCCGCCTCCAGCGCCATGCGGCTCACCTCGGCGAGCATCTCGGTGAGTTCCGCCTGCTGGCGAAGTGCTTCGTACAAACGGGCTCCCGCTATGGCCCCCGCGACCTGCTCGGCCACAGTCTCCAAGAGCGGCAACAAGCCGTGAAAAGCGCCTAGACGCTTACTTTCGATATCGAGGATGGCAACCACCAAGCCGCCGTACTTTATCGGCACGCAGATCTCAGAGCGCGCTCCAGGCATGGTGCAGACGTAGTCCTCCGCCTGCCTCACGTCGTCGAGGAGCAGCGGGCGACCAGCGGCGGCTACCCGTCCCACGACGCCGCTGCCCAGCTCGCGGCCGTAGCCCACGTACATGTCGGTAGCTACATCGCAAGTAAACGCTTCACACACGAAGCGATTCTGCTCGTGGTCGATGGAGACACAGCCCACAAACTCCCAGTCGAAGTGGCTGTGCAGGGCATCGGTAATGCGCTGCAACATGGGGCGCAGCTCCAAATCGACGGTGGCGGCACGCGCGACTTCGTTGAGGATCACCAGCTGGTTCGCGCGTTGATCCGCCATCGCTCCTGCCGTCGACTCGACAGCTACAGTGTCAGATGTGGTCATCAACTCTTGGATCGTACTCAGAATAAGCCCGCGATAGTATGTCAGAAAACCCTATCCTCTATGGTTTAGCACAGCATAACGAGAGCAGGGGGCGTTGCTCCTCGAATCCTCATCACTCTGCCGGGGCCGTCCGCGTCCACCGAGACCACACGGTCTACTCCCGTCAAGGCTCATGAGTCCACCGGCCCGGCGAACCCATTACCCTCAGGAGCGAACCGCCCTTCTATTGTGGCTTGGTAGCGTGTTGCCGTGGCAAAGCGGACTCCAATGAGAGCCTCGCTGTGCCACTCTCTCGCTACGGATATTTCTACCGCGCAGACTCCTACCGAAGCTTCGCCTCAAACCGACGAGAAGGAGACAGTGATACTCTCAGGTGGAGCACCGAATCCTTGGACTGGACGGCATTTCACTTCATCCTTTGTCATCCCGACCGAAGGCGCCGGAAGTCAGCGCTCGCTTTCACCCTTGTCATCCCGACCGAAGGCGCTGTAAGCGCCGGAGCGGAGGGATCTGGGTGGGGGACTTATAACTAAGAACGCGACGGTTAGTATGCCACCCATCCCCCAGATTCCTCGCTCTCGCTCGGAATGACAAGGGCGGACTGTTCTTGGAACTCAAAACTTGACTCAAACGTTAAGATATCAAGCGATAGGAGATACCTAGCTCAAGCCCGCGGCCCGCAGGTCGGTCAGCATCTGGTCGAGATCCGCACGGTCCTTGAAAGGTTGACCCTCGGCAAACCCGTCGAGAGAGAAGTCCTTCTTCATGCCGGTGATCTCTTGCCCCGCTGAGTTTGCCTCAGCCAGGCGCCCTGACGCCGCCAGTGCAGCCGTCAGCATCACCTGGGCCTCGACATTGTCTGGCGACAGTTCGAGGATTCCGCGGGCAGCATCGGCTGATTCTTCCGGCTGCTCACAGAGATAGTGCCCCGTAGCGAGCACGGCGGAAAATAGGGGCGGGAACAAGGGGGTCAGACGGATAGCCTGCCTGGCTAGATCAATCGCTTCGGAAGGTTTGCCGGTGTAGTTGTAGATGTGCCCCTTGAGGGCAAAGGCCCAAGGGCAGCTCGGTCGGTCGGCGAGCGCTTTCTCGCTCGCCTCGAGGGCCTTGTCGTGCTCGTGGTGCATGAGGTGGATCGTTCCTTTGAGCATGTAAGCCATTCCGGAGGGATCATCGAGCTCGATCGACTTGTCAGCGAGGGCCATCGCTGATGTGATGGACTCCTCCGGGGAGTCACTGAGACCTAGTCTGGTTTCGAAGTAGTGAGTCCAGGCTGCGATGGCAAGAGGAATCGGCGAGTCCGGTTCGATCAAGGCGACTTCGGCGAGAAGCCGCCGACCCTCATGAAACCCCTCTCGCTTGTCCCCGAACGCTAAAGGCAGTGACCGGTAGTAGAGATCACGGGCTTTGGGGCTCTTGATCGACCGCCGCCAGATGCGAGTACCCTCACCGTAGACGAGCTGGACATCGAGGGCTGTCACGATCTGCTCGGTGATCTCGTCCTGAAGGGTAAACAGGTCGTCCAGTCCGCCGTCAAACCGATCGGCCCAAATTGGCTCACCCGTCTGGGTGTCGACCAGCTGAGCGGTGATCCGTATTTGATTGCCGGCCTGGCGTACGGTTCCTACGAGAATATGGCGTACTCCCAACTTCCGGCCCACCTCTTGCGGATTGACCTCCTTGTCGGCATAGAGCTGAGTCGTAGTTTGAGAGATGAGAAAGAGACCCGAAATCTTGACCAGATCCGCATTGATGTCGGCCGCCAGTCCTATCGAAAAGTACCCCTGCTCCGGATCGTCACTCAGATTGACAAACGGGAGCACCGCCAGCGAGGGCTTGGCTGGGATCGATAGCGAGCCGGATGGTGACGAACTCGCTTGCTGAGACGAGCCCGAGGCTGCCGAGACGACCGCTGGGCTGGTCTCCGATTCTTCTCGCAAAGCTTTGAGATCAGCATGCAGCTCGCGCGCAGTTTGGTAGCGTCGGTCAGGCGTCTTCTCCAGGCACCGATGAACGATGTCACTGAGGTGCGACGGCAACTCGCTGCTACTCAGCTCGCTGACCGGTTCAGGAGTGTCTCGCAGAATGGCCGAGACGACCTCAGCGAGAGTGCTGCCCTGAAATGGTCGCCGGCCCGACAGGATCTCATAGAAGATCACTCCGAGCGAGAAGATGTCGGAGCGAGGATCCACGTTCAAACCCTTGGCCTGTTCCGGTGACATATAGTGAGCCGTACCCATGACGGTGCCCACCCGGGTTTTCATCAGTGTTGGCGCAGCGGTCAACTCCTCGGGCGCCAACTCCTTAGCCTGCAACTTCGCCAGACCGAAGTCGAGTACCATCACTCTACCGTCGGCTCCCACCATCACATTGGCCGGCTTCAGGTCGCGGTGGACAATGCCTCGATCGTGTGCCGCAGCGATGGCGTCGGCCAGTGGCAGAGCCAGATCGAGAAGGCGCTCGGGCGGCAGCCCGTTCTGGGGAATCAGCTGGCCGAGGGTCTTGCCACCCACCAACTGCATGGTGATGAAGTGGACCGTCTCCTCGGCGAGGCCATCGGCCTCTGCCGGCGGCTTCGGAGTCGCGGACTCGAGTGAATAGACTGTCACGATGTTGGGGTGATCGAGAGCCGCAATCGCTTCCGCCTCGCGCTGGAACCGGTCCCGCCGCTCTGGATCATCCGCTACCTCGGGCGGCAGTATCTTGAGCGCCACCTCCCGTTTAAGCTTAGTGTCCTCGGCTACGAAGACCTCGCCCATGCCGCCCGCTCCGAGCTCGCGGACAATCCGATAGTGTCCAAGAGATGTGCCAATCACGAAAAGTTCTCCCTTATTCCAAAATGGTTTCGGTTAGATTCGATCCTATCAACATACCTGCCCTTTCCCCGCTCCTCAACGGGTGAGGACATTGAGTACAGGAGGCTGAAGAAGCCTGGGCGGCTTGGTGAAAGCTTGGGTATTTCTGTCTGCCTAGGCTACAGCATAGCAGATCAAAGCTGAGAACTTGAGACCGTGTCAAATCCTTGCTGCTCATCGTTAGGTGTTCCATACCGGACACAATCGCTCGGCCGATTCAGAGACAACTCACTCTATCCCTCGTTCTGCACTAAGTAATAGAATGATCGGGCAAGCTCCACACCAACCCGGTAGCGAGGGCCCTACAGGGCTTCTGTCAACCGGTATCGGGCCACAGATCGTGTCATCATCCAATCGATTCTTGAAGCTCTGCGCCTTTTGGTCTGCCTGCTGGGGAGCGTTGACTCTGGGCATCGGTAGCTTTTTTCGTGCTCTTCCAACCTTGCCCGATACCGACTCCTACTACCACCTGTTCGTGGCCAGACTGTACGGCCAAGAGGGGATCGTCGATCACTTTCCGTGGGCCCGATTCAGCCTTTTGAATGAAGCCTTTTCGGACAAGGAACTACTCTTTCACCTGCTTCTAGCACCGTTCACTTTCGGCCCAGCACCACACCTCACGGCGCGATGGGTACTGGGCGGCCTCGTGGCCCTGCTCGTCTGCGCTTTCTCAGCATACGGCAAATCACTTTGGGGTCGAGCCGGACTCCTCGTCGGACCAATCTGCCTCCTCTTGTCGTTCGACACCGCTGACAGGATGATCCGACTCCGTCCTGAGTTGCTCTCCTGTCTCCTGATCGTGGCTGCCATCAGTGCCGCCAGCCGCCAACACTGGCGACTCCTCGGCCTGATTACGGCTCTCTTTACCCTGGCCTATACGGCGTTTCATGCGCTTGTCGGCTTGATTCTTCTTTGGGCGATTACCGATCACCTTCGGGGTCGCAGAGTGCATTGGCAGCAAGTCCTCTACCCTCTCTTGGGTGCAGGCCTTGCTTTGTGTCTGCATCCGCACTTTCCAAACAATCTCCTATGGTGGAAAGTCGTGGCCATCGATGTTTTTGTGGGCCGCGCCGAAGGACTCGATGTGGGGTCAGAGATCTTTCCTACCAATACCTGGAAATGGTTACAAAGCAATGGTCTATGGATTGCCGCGGTCACCGTTCTTTACTTCAGTGCGACAAAGAAAGATCTAAAGCCTGGTGTGGAACCCGTGCGTGAGCGAGACTATCTCGCCATCAGTGCCGGCGTGTTCGGCTTGCTCTATGCCATGGCTCGCCGGTTTTCGATCTACTTCGTACCGCTGACCATCCTGAGCATCGGAGCTCATCTCGCAATTCGTCAAAGACGGCCCGATCTGCGGCTAAAGCTCGCGGGGGTTTTTCCCTGTTGGGCAGCGTTGGCCATCATCTTCATGCTTGGTATCGGCAGGAGTGTGAGAGTCGGCTCAGCTTTGATCTCAACCCCTGCTCTACCCACCACTGAAGAAGATTGGGCTCGTTTCGGGGCTGCCGTCCCTGAAAACGCCAAGATCGCAGCTCATTGGGGCATGGCGCAGGCACTCCTCTACTTCGCGCCACAAGGATTGTACCTGAACTTTTTGGACCCCATCTTGATGGTTCTGCCCTACCCGGAAGTCTACAAAGCCCGAAAAGCTTTGTTTGAGAACCGTAGCCCTGACCTTGCCTATACTTTGGCCCACGATCTCGACAGTGACTACATTGCCGTCTCCGGATTCAGTAATGCAGGCCTCCTGAAGAATCTGGAAACCGACCCTCGTTTCATGCCTGTTTTCGTCGACTTTCATTCTCTCTACC
>JAZFTL010000078.1:0-4106 GCA_036446675.1 Thermoanaerobaculia bacterium | reverse complement strand
GCTAAAGATTTTGATAAGAAAATTGATGACAACAAAGTAGAGATTATTGAGGATCTTGATTTATCTACAACAAAGCGTGTCAACCAAACTCAAAAAAGAGTAAATGTTGATTTTCCTATTTGGGTAGTCGATTGCCTGGATAAAGAAGCAAGCAGAGTGGGTGTTACACGCCAATCGATCATCAAGTTGTGGCTGGTCGAGCGACTTGAAGAGCGGGCTGCCAGCAAAACACTGCAGGGGATAGGTCGCTGAATTTGGAAGTTATTCTTGCGCGCTCCTCAACGTCTCATAAATCGAGAAACTGCTGCGGGTAACAGCTTCATCAGGCTCCTCCCTGTTGCTCGGGATGCTTTAGACTCCCTTTGGGCTGCCTTCGGTGAGGGGCATGCTACTCCCAAGGCTGATCGGGCATTCTGAGCCGCTCGACCTCCTTGCCGTCGCCGAGCACACTGGTCGTCATGATCTCCTCGACATCTTCGAGGGTAACTCGCTGGTACCAGAGGTTGTAGGGCCAGATCGCAACCGTGATTCCCCGGCTACAATGCTTGAGACATCCGGTTCGATTGACCATGACCCAGTCGCGGACTTTCAGCTCCCGAGTCAGGTCTTTGAATTTGCGATAAACATCGAGGCCGCCTCGAGGACCGCAGCTCGGTTTCCTACTCTCGGGCGCTCGTTCATTGACGCACACCAAGATTTGCACTTTTGGTTTGGGCATTGGAGTATTCTACTTCGCGTGAAGATTCGGATCTTGGTGAATCCCGCTGCAGGAGGGGGCCGGGGCCGGCGGATGCTTCCTTTCTTCAGGCAGCAGGCAGCGGCTTGGGGCGGTGAGCTCGTCGTCAGCGCCGACGCCGAAGATGTGAGACGCCATGCTAAGCAGTCTGTCGATGAGGGAGTTGACCGACTCGTTGGCGTCGGCGGAGATGGTACGTTTCATCTAATCATCCAGGAGTTGGCATCGAGTCACTGCACCCTGGGCTTAGTCCCCCTAGGCCGTGGCAACGACCTGGCATGCAGTCTGGGAATTCCAAGAAACGCGAAGGAGGCACTGGACCTCGCTCTGCAGGGAGAAGATCGAAAGATCGATCTAGGGGAGGTCGATGGACGTTACTTCGGAGTCTACGGCGGTGTCGGATTCGACGGGGAGGTGGCAGGCTTCGTCAATCGGCATCGAAAGTTTCTCAAAGGCCCCCTGGGTTATGTTCTCGGCACCTTATCGACCCTGGCAACGTTTGTCCCTCCGGTGATTCGAATAGTCGACGACGAAGGGTCGTTCGAAGGTCGAGCGATGTTCGTCGTCATCAGCAACTGCCCTCGATTTGGTGGCGGTATGATGGTGGCGCCACAGGCGGAGGTGAACGACGGATATCTTGATGTCACGATCGTGAAGAAAGTGTCTCGCTTGGAGCTCCTGCGGGTGTTCCCGAAAGTCTATCGTGGAGCTCACTTGGACCATCCGGCTATCATCTCTCACCGCACCCGTACGGTCGAAATTCAGCTCGATCGGCGGCAGGCGATGTTCGGCGACGGGGAGGAGATGTTCGATATAGGGCCCGAAGGCAAAGTCATCCGGGTCAGGCCGGGAGTTCTACGTGTGGTGACTCCGGGCGCCGGACCCTAAGATCCCACCTCGAAGGTGACGCCTTGCGCCAACGGGAGATCCTCTCCGTAGTTGATCGTACAGGTCTGGCGGCGCATATACGCCTTCCAGGAGTCCGAACCGGCTTCGCGTCCGCCGCCGGTCTCTTTTTCACCTCCGAATGCGCCACCGATTTCGGCACCTGAAGTTCCGATATTCACGTTGGCGATGCCGCAATCGCTTCCAGTCGCGGCGAGAAAGCGCTCAGCAGCCTTGAGGTTCGAAGTGAAAATGGCCGAAGAGAGGCCTTGAGGAACGCTATTGTGCTGCAGGATAGCCTCATCCAAGCTGTCGAATTCGAAGAGATAAAGAATCGGCGCGAAGGTCTCTTCGCAGGTGATTTGCATGTCTACCGAGGCCTCAACGAGGGTTGGCTCAACATAAAATCCAGGTCGGTCGAGCGCCTTCCCTCCGTAGAGGACGTTGCCGCCTTGACTCTGAATGGTCTGCAAGGCGTCGAGCATGCTGTCGACTGCCGGCTGATCAAGCAGCGGGCCCATGAGAGTGTCGGGGTTCAAAGGATCTCCGATCCGAATCGATCCATAGGCCTCGACGAGCTGCCGCTTGAAATCCTTGGCGATTCCCCGCTGTAAGAACAGCCGGCGAGTTGAAGTGCAGCGTTGGCCGGCGGTGCCGACGGCACCAAACAAGACCGCCCGCAGAGCCAGGTCCGGGTCGGCATCATCCATCACGATGATTCCATTGTTGCCACCGAGCTCGAGCAGGCTACGGCCGAGCCTCTGAACGACTGCGGAACCGACGGCCCGGCCCATGCTCACTGACCCGGTTGCCGAGATCAGGGGAAAGCGCTTGTCGGCGGCCAGAGGTTTGCCGACGGCCTCCCGGTTGCCGATGGCGAGATTGAAAATCGGCGGCGCCCCGTTGGCTGCCAAGACTCTGGCCGCGATGTGGGTGACGGCGACAGCACAGAGTGGAGTCTTCTCGGAAGGCTTCCACACCATCGAATCGCCACAGATCGCTGCGACGGTGGCATTCCAAGCCCAAACAGCCACTGGAAAGTTAAAGGCTGTAATGATGCCGACCGGGCCGAGCGGATGCCACTGCTCGTACATGCGATGTCGAGGGCGCTCCGAGTGCATCGAGCGGCCGTACAGCTGTCGCGACATACCGACCGCCAGATCAGCCATGTCGATCATCTCTTGCACTTCGCCGAGGCCCTCACTGAGTACCTTCCCCATCTCCAGCGACACCAGCGTCCCGAGATCGTCTTTATGGCGTCGTAGTTCTTCTGCGAGTTGGCGTACCACTTCGCCGCGGCGCGGCGCGGGCCAGGTTTTCCAGGTGTCAAACGCCGTGACTGAGACGGCAGCGACCTCTTCATAGTCCTTGACTGACGCCGCGCGCACCGATCCAAGCGGTTCGCCGTTCGAGGGGTTTATAGAGACAATGGACGGGCCTTCTGTCTTGAGCCATTTGCCGCAGTAAGCTCCGGAATGCTCGGCGGTAATCCCCAGCGACTCGATGACTTCAGAGAAGGCACGCGACATGTGAGATTTATCCTGCATTGAGTTCTCCCGTCCTCTAGAGGGCTACGGAAAGTGCCTGCTCGAGGCGCTTCAAACCTTCGTCGGCCTCATCGGAGGTCATGCTCAAAGGTGGTCTAAACCTGATCGCCTCAGATCCCGAAGCCAGGCCAAGAAGGTCGACTGCATCAAGGGCCTCGAGGGTGCTGTCGCGAATCTCACTCGACGGCAGATCGAACGCGAGAAACATGCCGCGTCCCCTGGCGCTGGTTACCTGCCCTGGGAAAGTCTCTTGAAGCGATCTCAAACCGTCCAGCAGGCGGGCACCCACGACGCGGGCGTTGTTCAACAAGCGCTCTTCGTCGATAATTTCGATGATGCGCTGGCATCGAACCATATCAACGAGGTTTCCACCCCAAGTCGAGTTGATTCGGCTGGACACCTGGAACACCGAATCTATCTCATCGAGTCTGCTTCCAGCACAGATGCCGCAGACTTGAGATTTCTTGCCGAATGCCAGCAGGTCGGGGACGACATTGAGCTGTTCAAAGCACCACCAAGTACCTGTCGTGCCGAAACCGGTCTGGACCTCATCGAATATCAGCAGGAACTCAGCTTCGTCAGCTAGGATGCGCAACTCCTGTAGAAACTCGCTGCGAAAATGGTTGTCACCACCTTCGCCCTGAATGGGCTCTATGATGAGCCCGGCGATTTCATGACGGTAGTCGACGAGAGCCTGCCTGATCTCGCTGAGCGACTGCCTCTCAGCTGCTTGGACTCGAGCCAGCGATTCGTCCGTTTGGGGGAATATGATGCCGGGGTTCGTCACTCGAGGCCAATCGAATTTCGGGAAGTAGTCGGTCTTGCGGGGATCCGAGGTGTTGGTCAATGACAAGGTGTAGCCACTGCGACCGTGGAATGCCTCTCTGAAATGAACAATCTTGCTGCCCTGCTCGCTCCTGCCGGCTTTGAGGTTCTTG
>JAZFTL010000077.1:0-6410 GCA_036446675.1 Thermoanaerobaculia bacterium | reverse complement strand
CTATCCTGAAGTTAGAACGGCATCAACCCCGAACTCGCGCCGAATCGGAGGTCGGGTCAAGCGCCACACTATCCAGGCATGGAAGGCCACAGTTGCCACATTCAAACAGAAAAGAAGAAAGCTCATAGTCTGCATCAACTTGGTGACTCCCGAAACGTAGGCTTCTCCGTTTGGAAGCTCGAAGGGAGAGGGTTCCGCCCAGAAGAAGGAGGTACCTCCAATCGTCGCCAGCGTACCGACTACCAGCATCGCTATGAAAACAAGTCGAGCCCAGTTTCTGCGGCGCAGTAGACCAATCGACACCGTGAGCGTTGTCCACCCAATGACCAATGGCAGCAGCGCCAGAAACTTCAGGTTGGCGAACCCAAATTGAACAACCCAGGGTAGCCCAGCCGTTTCCCCGGATCGCGCCACCTCTTCCATTATGACTCCAAGCCCCCCCGTCTTAAAGGCCACAAATACCATCAGCGCCTGAACGGCGCCCATAAGAATGGCAAAGCAGCTGAAGGCGATGGAGAACCACGATAGCCCGGTTACGAAAGATGAGCGGGCGACTGTATGCTTCATTTTCGATCCTCTTTTCGAATCACCAGTTTCAAACCAGACCAGAACGCTAAGCACCTCGCTCGTCAGCGGCCCCAGGTCGTCTGGGCGGTCGCCTCGACAGCAAAGTACCACGAGCGTAACCACAAACATGATTCGCCGCCCTATCAGTTTGCGACGGAAGACCCGCTCAGAGGCTCTCCTTGCGGCGGTGTTCGTAGCGAACAACCCCAGGCTCGGAGCCCTCTCCGGTAATCACAAAACCGGTCTTCTCGAGTACTCCAATCGACGGAGCTAGATCGGGTAGCGTCTCCGCTAGAACATGCGTCACACCGGGATCCTCAAAGGCCCGCTGCAGCAAACCCTCGGTCGCTTCGGTGGCAAGACCCTGGCGCTGGAACTCGGGAAGGACCGAATACCCGATCTCTACAGATCCATCAGAAGAGGGCGGCCCCTTGAAGCCACCGGCACCCACTGCCACTCGAGATTCCGAGGTTTCGGCCTGGCGTACGAAGTAGCGAAACCCCCACACCTCAAATTCGCTGTTTTCTTCGAGACGCTCCAGCATCCACTGCATAGCGTCGGCATCGTAGAGTGGCGGCGGCCACGACTCGGGGATGTCGACTCCGAGTGCCGCGGCCAAGGCCTCCCGACCGGCGAGTTCTGCCTCGAGCACTCGAACCGTGCCGGGAAGCAGACTGAGGCGCGCAGTATGGATCGGCAAAGGCTTGTTTCCTCTCTACTTCGGTTTTAGGCGGTGGAAGACTGGCGTCCTTCTCGTTGCTTGGCAAGATATTGGGGACAATTTACCGGGAGCTACCCAACGAGATCGTCATCTCTAACGGTACCGCCTGGTCTCCCGCACCTCATAGTGAAGCGCAGTGTCATCCCAACGCTCGAGGATTTTCCGGGCTGATTCCGGTACGTAGCTCTGCGCATAATTCTCGCCCTGAAAGTCGATGACGCTTTGGAGCGAATCGAAGGTCATGGTGGTGACGAACTCGACCTCGTCATCGAGATCACGCCGCAGCAGTTCGATGCTGCGGTAACCGGAAATCTTCTTGGCTTCAATGCTCGGGAAGACCTCATTCTGCAGCAGCGTCTCGTAGGCGTCGGCGTTCTCCGGAGTTGTCCAACCGTGCCAAACTCGTTTGATCGCCAGAGCTCACCTCGCTCTTCGACTTAGACGTCTGTAAAAAAAACAACTGTCTCGCGCATCCACCTGAAAGCCCGGGGCGCAAGACGGCAAACGAGAACGACGACGATCAAACAACATGTTACCGGTCGTCCGTGTACCAGTACCACTGCGCCAGTTTCGTTCTTGCCGCGGGCCAGAGCAACGCTGGAAGGGCCAACGGAAAGATCTTGGTGAAATAGTGCCAGTCACCGTGCCGGTCGAATTTGCGGGTCGAAGTAACTGCTTTGACTTGCGGCAAGCGGACCAACTTTTGCCCACGGCTTCGCCCCAGGCGCTTTAGGGCCCAGAGGAATGCCACATCCTCTGCGAATTCGCGCCTCTCTTCGTAGCCACCTATCTCTTCGAAATCTATGTGCCGGCAAAAAACCAGGCCGGTATCCATACCGGTCAGAAGTACCATCGGTAAGAACATGAGGTAGGTGAGCGTGATGCCGAGCGACCAGCGTTCGAGCTGTACTCCGGTCGCACCACCAACTACATCGGCACGCGCCAGAGCGTCATCAATCGCGCCGAATGTCTCGGAGTGGATCAGCGAATCGGCGTCAACGAAACAGAGGATCTCTCCGCGAGCGATCTGGGCGCCACCGTTTCGCACCGCCGCGATGCAGCGCTTCTCCACGCTTACGACTCGGCATCCCCACTCCGATGCAATGGCGGCGGTCGAGTCCGTTGAGGCGTTATCCGCAACAATCACTTCGATGGCTTCGCTGCCGCCAATGTAGTTGGCTCGCGCTGCCGCAACTGAATCCAGCAGACCGGGTAGTCTCTGTACTTCGTTGTACGCAGGTATTACCAGCGAGATTCGGATCATGTGAACATTTCTCTCCACATCCATCAGCTTATACCCTGAGAGACAGGACAGACCTTCGCAACTCTGTCGCAGCCCATGCGATACGCTGAGGCGTCAGACCCAACCGCTGGAATCAAAGGCAGGAAAACCAGCTAGACATCGGCCTGCAAGAGCAGGTCCGGGAGGAGAGGATCTATCTACCGCTTCTTCGGCTGGTAGAGATCGGTGATCGTGCCTTCGAAGGCCTCGGCGGCCATGGAGATGGTCTCGGAGAGGGTGGGGTGGGGGTGGATGGTCAGAGCAAGGTCGGTGGCTTCGGCACCCATTTCGATGGCGAGGGCACATTCGGCGATGAGGTCGCCGGCGTGGGGGCCGACGATGCCGGCACCGAGAAGACGTTTGCTGGCGGGGTCGAAGAGGAGTTTGGTGAGTCCATCGGTCCGCCCCATGCCAAGAGAGCGACCGCTAGCCATCCAGGGAAAACTTCCGGTCGAGTATTCGGTTCCGTCTGCCTTGGCCTCGGTCTCGGTAAGCCCGACCCACGCGATCTCGGGATCGGTGTAAGCCACGGAAGGGATGACGCGAGCATCGAACGAACTCTTCTCGCCGGCAGCCACCTCGGCTGCCACTTTTCCCTGGTGGCTCGCCTTGTGGGCAAGCATCGGATTGCCGACGATGTCGCCGACAGCGAAAATGTGTGGTTGATTGGTGCGCTGTTGGCGGTCGACCTCGATAAAACCGTCCTTAGAGATCTCCACCTCAGCCGCCTCGATATCCATTTGATCACTATTCGGGCGGCGACCCACGGCCACAAGAATTCGGTCGAAGGCAGCGGACTCAGGTGACTTCTTACCCTCGAAAGAGACTTTGATGACCGACTCCGAAACGATGAACTCGGTCGCCCTGGTTCCGGTGTAGATTTCAGCCCTGAAGCGTTTCTTGAGCCGGCGCTCGAGAGGTTTGACGAGATCTCGATCGCATCCGGGAATGAGGCCATCGAGTAGTTCGACGATGGTGATTTGGGAGCCGAGCGAACCGTAGACCATGGCCATCTCGAGGCCGACGATGCCACCGCCTATCAAGAGTAAGCGCTTGGGTATACCCGCGAGTTCGAGAGCACCTGTCGAGTCGATGACTTTGGGATCTTCATAGGGAATACCGCGGAGCTCAACCGGTCGCGAGCCGGCGGCAATAATGGCGTAGTCGAAGGAGATCGTCGAACTTCCTTCGGAGGTCTCGATCTTCAGCATTCTGGATGAGACGAACCGACCGGTGCCCTGCACTACGGTGATACCTCGCTTGTCGCCCATTCCGGCAAGTCCTTTGGTCAGGCGATCGACGACGCCGGTCTTGAAGGACCTGAGTTTCTCTATGTCGATCTTGGGCTGGCCGAAGGTGATGCCTTGCGCAGCCATCCCTTCCGCTTCGGCGATCACCTTCGAGACATGGAGCAGCGCCTTAGAGGGGATACATCCGACGTTGAGGCAGACCCCGCCCAATTGCGGATACTTCTCGACCAGAATCACCCTCTTACCGAGGTCAGCGGCTCGAAAGGCGGCAGTGTAGCCACCAACTCCGCTCCCCAAAACCAAGATCTCGGTGTGCTGATCGCCCCTCTCGAAACCGACCTTTGGACTGCTCGCTGGAGCGATCTCGGACGCTCCCGAGCTTTCGGCTTCCCGTCGATCTGCCGAAGTGGCTGGCACCTCACCACCACCACCGGCCGAAGTGGCTGGCACCTCACCGCTAATCGCACTCTTCGATTCATTGGGTTCTTCTGGAGATTCCAGGGCTTCTGCGGATTCGGCTCGCACCTCCAGAGTCAGGACTAAGTCTCCTGCTGAAACCTTGTCACCGGCCCTGAGGCTGATCGCGGTCACCCTGCCCGCCAGCGGCGAGGGAATATCCATCGACGCCTTGTCGCTTTCCAAGGTGATGAGGCCATCCTCGGCTTCGACTTCATCGCCGATAGCGACGAGAATCTCAACGACTTCGGCGCCCTCTTCGCCCCCTATATCGGGGACGCGAACTTCTCCTGGATCACTCAAAGCAGGACTCGCTTGATATCTGAGAGCACCTCGCACAGATAGGTGGTGAAGCGCACCCCTAGGGCACCATCGATGACGCGATGATCATAGGAGAGCGAGATTGGAAGCATGAGTCGGGGCACGAATGCATTGTCTTTCCAGACGGGCTTCATTTGGGAACGGGCAACACCGAGAATCGCTACCTCGGGAGCATTGACGATCGGCGTAAAGGCGGTTCCGCCAATACCGCCGAGGCTGGTAACCGTGAACGAAGCACCACGCATCTCGGTCAACCCGAGCTTGCCTTGGCGCGCCCTGGCGCTGACTTTACCCAACTCCTCAGCCAACTCGAATATGCCCTTGCAGTCGACGTCGCGAATCACCGGCACAACCAGTCCTGCGGGGGTATCGACCGCGATGCCGATGTGAAAGTACTTCTTAACAATGAGGTGCCCTCCGTCTGGATCGAGCGAAGAGTTGACCCGCGGAAACTCCTCGAGAGTCGCGACCGCCGCCTTCATAATGAATGCCAAGGGAGTCAGGCTAAATCCCTGTTTCTTCGCCTTGCCTTTGTTCTCTTGGCGGAACTCCTCGAGTTCGGTGATGTCGGCCTCATCGTGTTGGGTGACGTGTGCTACATGAAGCCAGCTCCGATGCACAACCGGTCCGGAAATTTTTTGAATGCGCGTCAGAGGCCGGCGCTCGATCTCACCAAACTTCGAGAAGTCGATCACCGGCATCTCCGGCAGACCGAATCCGGGGGCGGGGGCAGCCCGACCCGTCAATGCGGCTTTGACGAATGATTGAACGTCCTGCTTGAGGATTCTGGACTGGCGCCCGCTTCCCTTCACCCGACCGAGCTCAACTCCGAGTTCTCGGGCGAAGCGCCGGACCGCCGGACTGGCATAGGCCTTCGAAAACGCCTGTTCGTCAATCCGCTCGAGCTTGGGTGCCGGAGCCGGCGCACCCACCTGAGCCGGAATCGCAACATGGATCTGCCCTGCGGGCTCCTTCGTCTCCACTGACTCCGACGAAGCGGCCTCTTCGGTAGGACGATCTTCCGCACTATCCGGTACCACGATCTCCGGAGCTTCCTCTGCGGAGACCTCCAAGGTGAGGATCAAAGCTCCTGCCGCTATTTGGTCCCCTGACGTCACTGCAATTTCATGAATCTTCCCCGCCAACGGCGAAGGCACATCCAGGCTCGCCTTGTCGCTTTCGAGAGTAATCAAGGCATCCTCGACCCCCACTACGTCACCCGGCTCGACCAACACCTCGACAACATCGACGGTGTCGAAATCACCAATATCTGGAACGAGAACCTCGATACGGGACATCAGAGTTGATCTCTCTTACGACTGGCTAGACGCTCCATGGCGTCGGCGCCTCCGGGTCGATTGCGTATTTCTCAATGGCTGAATTCACAACCTTTGATGATACGGCACCATCCGATGCGAGAGCTTGCAGCGCCGCTACCACGACATGGTGCCGATCGACCTCGAAGAAGCGCCGCAGAGCAGTTCTGGTGTCGCTGCGTCCGAATCCGTCGCAGCCAAGAGTCACATACCTAGCGGGCACGAACGGGCGGATGTGCTCGGCAAAAGCGCGCACATAGTCGGTGGCGGCAACCACCGGACCAGAGACTCCGCCGAGACACTCTTCGACGTAGCTTACTTTCGGAGTCTCCTGGGGATGCAGTCGATTCCAGCGTTCAACCTCGAGTCCATCACGGCGCAGCTCATTGAAGCTGGGCACACTCCAGATATCAGCAGAGATCCCGAAGTCGGCGGCCAGCAGTTCAGCTCCCCCAATCACTTCGCGCAGAATCGAGCCGCTGCCGAGTAGTCGCACC
>JAZFTL010000076.1:0-2037 GCA_036446675.1 Thermoanaerobaculia bacterium | reverse complement strand
TGGAGCGCGCGGCCAGTTATTTTCGAGAGGCTCTGGTATTCGATCCAGGCTACTTGCCAGGTTTAGTCCAATTGGGCCGCGTCTACTCTCACATGGGCAAATTAGAAGAGTCGATTAACGCCTACTCGAAGGCCCTCGAGTTGGATCCAAAGGATCCGCTCAGCCACAACAACCTGGGAATTCTTTACGGGCGGATCGGTAGCCTTGAACAGGCGCGTGATGAATTCACCGCAGCGATCGAAGCGGATCCAGAGTTCGCGGATAGCTACTTCAACTTAGGAATCGTCTTCGAAAACGGCGGTCAAGCCGACCTCGCCCTCTCAGCACTGCAACACGCCTTGGAACTCGATCCCCAAAACGGAAAGTATCACTCGGGCCTCGGAGCCCACTACTACTCCAGCGGGGAACTTCTCTTAGCACAACATCACTTCGAGCTGGCGAAGAATCTTGGGGCTGTTCTACCCCCTGAAGTCGAAGATACAATACGGGAACTAACAGAGTAGCAACCCGGCCGGACACCTCAACCCGTGGTCGCCTAATCGCCTCACACCCCTCTATTCTCGCGCTGAGTCGTCTCAAATGCTAAACCCTCCTCACCCAATAGCCTCTGATCGCAGGACTTCAAGCGACACCCCTTTCAGTCGGAGATCATTTCTTCTCAAATCCGGACAGGCTGGACTCGTCGTCACCCTTGGACCTCTCCTCGATCTCTCTCGAGCCGCTGCTTCCACAGAACTCGCGGGTGGTACCTTCCTCGGAGAGCTGGAGTTTCTCCTCGAGCCTGAGCTCTCGTTCGGGCAGCTCGAAGGCACCGGTCTTGACGGTCGACGTGAAGTGGACCTCTCAGCCTTACACGAAGATCGTTTGATTACCCCTACTTCCAAGTTCTTTGTCCGAACCGGCGTCCCTGATCTCTTGGATCCCGGCAGACTCCGATCTCTTCAGGTTGACGGTCTGGTCGAGCGTCCTTCGAACTTGGCCGTAGAAAGAATTGCGCGGGAAAGTACCGACCAAGGGGTGCACCTCCTCGAGTGCGCCGGAAACTCCCGTTGGAGGCGGTTCGGTCTGATCAGTGCGGGCCGGTGGTCGGGTGTCACGATCGAATCTCTCTTGGACGGGGCCGGGGTCGAGGAATCGGCTCGAGCGCTCCGTGTTGACGGCTTCGATGGGCACACGCGAGGCTCCACAAATTCTACGATAGGTTGCAGCTGGATCTTCTCCCTCGAAGAGATGATCAAGTCAAAAGCGTTCATCGCAACCCGACTGAACGGTAATCCTCTACCGCTCGTTCACGGAGCTCCGATGCGATTGATCGTACCGGGTTGGTACGGCTGCTGCTGCATCAAGTGGGTGTACCGCATCGAAGTGATCGACAGCTCGCATTCGGCTACGTCACAGATGCTCGAATTCGCCTCGAGGACTCACCAGGCCGGCACGCCACAGTCGGCGTCCGAGTTCAGCCCCGCCGTCATCGATATGGCCGCGATGCCGATTCGGGTAGAACGCTGGCGCCTCGATGACGGCCTGCACTATCGAATTGTGGGCATCCTTTGGGGAGGCCGGCAGGAGACGCATCGCCTGGAGATCAGAACTCGTCCGACCGATCCATTCGAGCCGGTCACCGCCCAGCCCAAGCGCGCCTCACACCATAGCTGGGGGCTCTGGTCTCATATTTGGAAGACACCCGGGGCAGGAAAGGCTCTTATTCAACTGCGCGTGGACGATCCATCAATTCAGACCCGACGCCTTGACGCCGGTTACTACGTTCGGGCTGTCGAGATTCTTCCGTCCTGATGGCCGGCACGACTGGTTCGTGGGTCAATAGTCGATATATCCGCCGCGAGCCCGGACTTTGACGCCCGGTCTTTTTACCTTGACCTGAACTGAGTGCCACGAATCGTCGTTCAAGGTAATCGTCGGATAGTACCCGAGGACGTACTGTTCTCTCAATTCCCTGACGATTTCGTTCATCGCAGCGCTGGTCTGCTGGATCTGAGCCAAATCAATAATCCTGCCGCCGGTCTCTTCTACGGTGCG
>JAZFTL010000075.1:0-6264 GCA_036446675.1 Thermoanaerobaculia bacterium | reverse complement strand
GCCTCCAGCGACGGTATGGCCCACCTGGAGCTGGGGCCCGCCAATCGGATCGTCATCGCCGTGCTCGATCGTGAGATAGAGGCCGAAGACCGATTGATCCTCGATGGGCTGTCCGACCGGGCGCAGAAGCCGAACGTCCTGGAGCGATTGCGGGTTCCGCTGGGGCTGCCTAGGTGGCCCGCGGCGACCGACGGAGTGGTGTTCCTCTGGGAAAGTGCCGACGCGCCAAACGCCGTCTACGATGCCGCAACCGGCACCGACCGGACCTTCAGCCTCAAGCGAATGGGAGGAGCTCTTCTGGATCGCCACTACGCGATGGTCGTCGACCACGGAATCTTTGCGGCAACCGAGAAGACCGGCCGCTGGGTGAGTCAGGCTTTGCAGAGTGCAAACGAGTTTTCGCTGGAAGTCACGGTGACTTCACGGGTCATCGATGCGGCTACCGCCCTACCGATCGTGAGTTTGGGGCTCGGGCGACGAGCCAACCTACAGCTGGTACAAGAAAGAGATCGACTGGCCCTCGGCCTCATGTCAGGGCGCGAATACAGGCTCGTGCCGCTGATGGTCGTGTCGCCCGGCGTCATGACGCATGTTGTGGTTACCTACAGCCCGGGCCGCCTCGTTGCTTACAAGAACGGCGTCGAAGTGCTGTCGACGGATCAGATCCAGGACGACTTCTTCCATTGGGATCCAAAGCGATTGACCTTCGGCCATCCGGAGGACGACAAGACATGGGAGGGTACGATCCAGGGGGTCGTGATCTATCGGCGAAGGTTGGATCCATCCGAGGTTGCTGAGAATCACGACCGTTTCCGGCGCAAATCGGCGGCGCGGAAGCCGGTCGAGAGCTACACGTTGAAGGGCCGGCTGGTCCAGGCTTCGGCCACCCCCTCCCTACAAGAAATCAGCCCATATCGGGAGGCCCTGTCGGTGAACGAGTACGAGGTGCTGTCGGTCTCGGGGGGGGACTATCCCGGCTCCAGCATCCGCGTCGCTCAGTGGAGCATCCTGGACGGTGAGACACTGCCCGGCGGCCGTCCTGGAGACATTGCGAGCCTGCGAGTCGAGCTGCTGACGGACAACCCCCAACTCGAAAGCATCTTCGTCTCGGACACCATCGGACCAGGGAACCATCAGATCTTCTACGCTGCAGATCCGGGTCCTATTGCGAAAACCGAGCGGCGGCGACCCTGACCTCCAGCGATGGTTTTCAGCTCACACCTTTTCGTCTACGGCTTTCTGCCCGTGGCTCTGGCGGTGTACTACCTTCTGCCGCGGCGGGCGCGTCACCTGGGGCTGACAATCCTCAGCTACATCTTCTATGGATGGTCGAACCCGGCGTTCATGGGACTCATGCTTTTCTCGACCGTGGTCGACTACTTCTGCGGTCTCAGGATGGTCGGTCAGCCGGCATGGGGTGGCAGAGGCGAGCTCCGGGCGCTCGATCCGGGCGGTCCGCGATCAAGGCAGCAGCGAACCGCTCTGACCCTCTCGATAATCACCAACCTCTCGCTTCTCGGGTTCTTCAAGTACTTCAACTTCGGCGTCGACAGCTACAACGTGATCGTCGCTTGGCTCGGGATGCCGGACCTCTCAGTGGAGACTGTGCTCAGGGTGGTCTTACCGCTGGGGATCAGCTTCTACACGTTCCAGTCGATGAGCTATTCCATCGACGTTTTTCGTGGGCGCACGAGTCCATTGCGAAGCTTCATCGATTTCGCGTGCTACGTGTCGATGTTCCCTCAGCTGGTAGCCGGCCCGATTATTCGCTTTTCGGAGGTGGCGGATCAGCTGAAGTCCCGATCTCACACTCTGGAGAAGTTCTCTCGCGGAGTCGCTTTCTTCAGTCTCGGGATGGCGAAGAAAGTGCTTCTTGCGAACCCCTGTGGCAAGGTGGCCGATGTGATCTTCGATGCCGGGTCCGCTCTGGCGATCGACGCCTGGTACGGGCTGGCAGCCTACTCGTTCCAGATCTATTTCGATTTCAGCGGCTACTCCGACATGGCGATCGGACTAGGTTTGATGCTCGGGTTCGTCTTTCCAAAGAATTTCGACTCCCCATACAAATCGCAATCGATCACGGAGTTCTGGCGCCGCTGGCACATCTCACTTTCGACCTGGCTGCGGGATTACCTGTACGTGCCGCTCGGGGGAAACCGGCACGGCCGGCGGCGTACCTATTTGAATCTCGCCGTCGTCATGCTCCTGGGTGGCCTGTGGCACGGCGCGGCATGGAACTTCGTCATCTGGGGTGGTTTCCACGGGGCTCTCCTGTCGCTCGAGCGGGCGCGCGGCAAGCGCAGCCATTACGGCCGGTTGCCGCGGTTCGTCAGGGTGACAATCACCTTCTTCCTCGTATCGCTTGGATGGGTATTTTTCCGGGCCGCCGATCTGCCGGGCGCCATAGACTACCTGGCGACGATGGCCGGCGCCGGGGCCCTGCAAGATGGTGCCGGTCTGGTGGCCGGCGTCGTGTATCAGCCCTACTACCTGCTGACGGTGGTCGTCGCCGCCCTGATCGCGTTTGTGGGGCCTCAGACCTGGGACTGGACTCGCCGGCTCAGCTGGCCGAAGGCGGTGACCTGCGCCGCAGCCTTGGTGGTTGCTCTGCTGGCCATGGCGACCCAAGAGTACAACCCGTTCATCTACTTCATCTTCTAAGGAGTTCGAGCCATTGCATAACGATCCAGGCAGTCGCGAAGCCATCGCCCTCGATGAGGTGGGGCACACCGACGTATCCAGGGGAGTCGCGCTTGGCCTCCTCGTCGTGCTCGTGACGCTGATGGTAATGTCCACGCTGGTCGAGCTAGTCCAGCCGGCGACCCATTGGTCGAATAGGACCAAGCCATGGGTGAGGCTCACTTCGCTCGTCAGCCAGATTCCCTCCGCGGTTCAAACGGCCTTCACCGAGGGTCTTGTGGCCGGCAATCGGCAGCTCCACGGGGTGATCGAGGCCTTCGAAAACGGTCTCGAAGAAGACTCGGCTCTCATCGCACTCGTTCAGCCCCAGACGCAGCTGCTCTTGACGAGATGGCTCAGAGCCGGGAATGAAGAGGTCTATCCTGGTCGTGATGGGTGGCTGTATTTCCGCCCGGACGTCGATTTCCTGACAGGCGCCCCATTTCTGGCACCTGAGGTACTGAAGCTCCGGGCCAGAGGTGGGGATCAATGGTCTCCACCGCCCCAGCCCGATCCACTGCCGGCGATCGCGGAGCTGCGCAGGCAGGTCGAAGCAGCGGGCGCTGAGCTGCTGGTGATTCCGACACCGCTCAAACCTGCGATTCACCCGGAGATGTTCTCCCGCCGCTACGCTGACGCCACGGGCCCGATCCGGAACCCATCGGAAGAGGACTTCGCCACCCGCCTGCAAGAGTTGGGAACTGCGGTGTTCGATCCGGCGGTCGTCATGGCCAGGGCCCGCCAGGAATCGGGACAGACCCAGTTCCTACGGACGGACACTCACTGGACACCTGAGGCCGTGGATCAGGTCGCGCGGCAGCTGGCCGCACTCATCCACACTCGCTACGGGCTCCAGCCGGTGATCAGGTTTGACCGACGAGATGCGATAGCCGAGAACCTGGGAGATCTCGCGGTCAAGCTTCGACTGCCCCCAGGTCAGTCGCTGGTCACACCTGAGACCGTGCTAATCCAACGAGTCTTTGGCCTCGATCGGCAGCTGTGGAAGCCCGATCCCGGGGCCGACATCCTCCTGCTCGGAGACAGCTTCACCAATGTTTTCTCAGCTCCCGAGCTGGGCTGGGGAACCGCTGCCGGCCTCGCCGAGCAACTGAGCTTTCATCTCGGGAGGCCGCTCGATCGACTCGCGGTGAATGCCGGCGGAGCCCACGCAACGCGGGAAGCCCTGCGCCGTGCTGTCGGCGGTGAACAGGGTCGATTGGCCGGCAAGCGGCTGGTTCTCTACCAGTTTGCGAATCGCGAACTCGCCGGCGGCAACTGGAAGCTATTCGACTAGGCCCGGATTCGCAGGTAACCGCGGCAGCACCCCAAAACCTCTTTGTCGGGATGCCTCGTTTCTTGCCGCAGAGGCGGTGCTGCTGTTGCCCCTCAGCCGATAGCCGATGCAGTACACTACCTACAGATCTGGAGCCAGGAATGACTTTATTCGGAGAGCCCTCGTGACATCTGCATCGGACCAATCGCGGGTCGTAGCTGTCTCGCTGATCGTGCTGGCAGCGGTGGCGATCGCCTTTGCCTTGGCGTACACCAGGGCGGTGATGGTGCCCTTTGTACTGGCCATCTTCATCTCCTACCTGGTCATGCCGCTGGTGGATATCCTCCGAGAACGGCTCAGAATGCCTCGGGTTCTTTCGGTGCTGATCGCTCTGCTCACAGCTCTCGGGCTCCTTACTCTTCTCGGCCTGTTGATCACCAAGTCGACCCGCAGTCTGCTGGCCTCGGCCGACATCTATCAAGAGGAGATCAGAACCCTGGCAGCGCAGCTCTTCTCAGTGCTCGATCGGTGGCATCTCGAGCTCGGACAGCGGTCCTTGTTGGAGGGCATCAACCAGCTGCCCATCCTGGGCATGCTCCGCAGCGCAGTGGGCACGGTGGTCGATCTGGTCTCGACGGGTGCCCTGGTCGTGATCTTCGTGATCTTCCTTCTGCTAAGCCGGAGGCCCGAGGGGCTTGACTCGGGAATCTACGCTGAGATCAACTCGAAGATCCGCAAGTACCTGGTCACCAAGTTCACAATTTCGGCCGCAACGGGAGTTCTGGTGGGCTCGATTCTCGCCCTGTTCGGACTAGACCTGGCGCTGGTGTTCGGCGTCATGGCATTTCTACTCAACTTCATCCCGTCGATCGGCTCGGTGTTCGCGACACTACTGCCGATACCGATCGCCGTCCTCCAGTTCGACAGCCCCTGGATGATCACCGCGGTTATTGTCGTGCCCGGGCTCCTGCAGCTGGTGATCGGCACCGTAATCGAGCCGGTGATCATGGGGGAGGGGCTCGATCTCCATCCCGTCACGGTGCTTCTAGCCCTGATCTTCTGGGGACTCTTGTGGGGAATCGTCGGTATGCTCCTGGCGGCGCCGATGACGGCGATATTGCGGATTGTGCTGGAGCGGATCGAGACCACACGACCGGCAGCGGAGTTGCTAGCCGGACGGCTCCCACCGAGCGAAACCCGCGAGACGGCCGCGGGCTAACAGACCGTTCGACCATGCGGTCTTGATTCACGCCAATCCAATCCTCTAGTTTGCTTTGCGATGGGGAGCGATCGTCTCTTGAAACTTGCCAAGAAAGAGGCTCTCGTGAATCGAGGGAGTAAGCGGGATGAGGCGTTTTCGCGAAACTCTGCTCGTTGACAGCCGGCCTAGGTCGTCGTAGGTAGTTCGTAGATGGCACTGCCACCTTCGATCGCCTCTGCCTTCTGAGAGCCTGTGAATATTTCCATATCCTGCTGTGGGCACCTCCAAAACCGCCCAGCGGCGTTGCGAAAGCTCGAAATAGCCCGCTATTGCTTCGCTTCCGCGCCTTCCTGGACGCTCTCGGTGATGCCCTCGCAACGAATCTGGAAAAATTCACAGGCTCTGAGTGATCCGGCCCAGGTCTTCCCGGGTGCGGGTCGCAGAGTACAACGTCGAAGGGTTGTAGCTAGCGGTCGATACTGAGCTATATAAATCTGACATTTTCATACATACTCACTGCATGTCACGACGCACGACACTAGAGATTGACGACGCACTCCTGAATCAGGCCCAGAAGGCGCTTGGCACCAAGGGCCTCAAAGAGACCGTGGACAAGGCCTTCCGAGACGTGGTTCGACGCCATCTCCGAGAACGGCTCGCCGAGAGGATTCTGACCGGTACTGGAATCGACCGGTCGCCTGAATTGCTCGCCGAAAGTCGACGCCAGCGATGACGCTGTTTTGTGTCGACACAAGTGCTTGGCACCACTCCACCCACCCCGAAGTAGCCCTCGAGTGGACCCGTTATCTCGAGCGCGATCAGCTGGGACTCTGCGATCAGGTCCGACTCGAAATCCTCTGGTCGGCGCGGTCTGCCAAGGACTACGAGGCGCTGGCCGAGGAACTGTCGGCTCTTCCACTGATCGTGACCGATGCCTCGACCTTCCAGCGAGCGCTGGAGATTCAGCGACGTCTCACCCATGTCGGTGGCCTCCACCACCGGAGCGTAAAGATCGCTGATCTGGTGATCGCCGCTGCTGCGGAAGCCGCCGCGGTGACCGTCCTACATTACGATGCCGACTTCGACCGGCAGGTTGCGGCCGATGTCTTCC
>JAZFTL010000074.1:0-5288 GCA_036446675.1 Thermoanaerobaculia bacterium | reverse complement strand
GGTGGTTCATTTCGTCCTCTTCTCGGTCATGGCATGGTTAGCCTACCTCGCTTTTCGCGATGTTGCTGCCTTGAGATTCCCGGTGCTGGCAGCATGTGGGTTTGCACTGGCCTATGGCCTGATTCTCGAGGGTCTGCAGTTCTATATCCCCGAGCGCTTCCCGAGTTTCGCAGACGCACTCGCCGATGGGTTTGGAGCCCTGGCCGCAGGGCTTGTGAGCGATCAAGTCGAGCGCCGAATAATGTCTTCTTTGTCGACGTGAAGATCGTGCCGTTGAGCCCAATCTGCTTCTGATTTGAAGTCTGGTAAGCTTGATCGACCCCAGCCCACTGATTTGCATCCAAACAGGGATTCAGCACGGAGCCCTGGGGGTTGGTAGATAGCGAGGACTTTTGTGAAGGTCATCGAGCATTTAGAGCGCGCCACCAACCCGCTGATCAGCTACGAGATTATTCCTCCTTTGCGGGGAGGAAATATCAAGGCTCTGCTGAGTTTGATCGAAGACCTGGTGCCGTTCAATCCGCCGTTCATCGACACCACGAGCCATGGCGCCCAAGTGGTCTTCGAAGAGACCCCGACCGGAATCCAGCGTCGCAAGAAGCGCAAGCGCCCCGGCACTCTCGGTATCTGCGCCCTGATCCAGAACAAATTCCACATCGATGCGGTGCCGCACGTCTTGTGTCACGGATTTACCAGGGAGGAGACGGAAGATTTTCTGATCGAACTGAAGTATTTGGGTATCGACAATGTTCTGGCCATCAAGGGCGATGAGAACGGCTATCAGAAACCGCTGACCTTCGGCAGAAGTGCCAACCAATCTGCGACCGATCTGGTCGGCCAGATTGCAGACATGAATCGAGGACATTATCTCGAGGAGGACTTGGCAGACGCGGAGCCGTCGGACTTCTGTATCGGTATCGCGGGATATCCCGAGAAACATTTCGAGGCTCCGAATATGGAGTCTGACTTGCGGCACACCAAGAAAAAAGTCGATGCGGGCGGGGACTATCTCGTGACTCAGATGTTTTATGAGAACCGTTATTACTTCGAATATGTCGAGAAGTGTCGGGCTATCGGTATCGACGTTCCAATCATTCCAGGCCTGAAAATCCTCACCACCAAGAAGCAGCTGACGAGTATTCCTCGCATGTTCTTCTGCGAAATTCCCAGCGCGCTGTCCGACGAAGTGGAAGCTGCCAAGCCGGAACACGTCATCGATATCGGAGTCGAGTGGACAAGACGGCAAGTCGAGGAGCTTCTCAGCAGAGGGGTTCCGTCGCTGCACTTCTACGTCATGCAGAAATCCCAACCGATCAGGATGCTCATGAAGGGGCTCGATCTTTGAGTTCTCTCGAGGTGACTTATGAGTTCGGTCGCGCCTCACCGTTGGCGGCGGACCTGAATGGAACATCCGTGAGGTAGCTCCCCCCGGGTACCGGGCGATCCGCACCCAACTCATACGCAGGTGTCCTGGCCGATGAGCTGGTGTTTTAGCCTATGACTGGGTGTTTTGGCCTATGAATGGGCGTTTTAGCCTTTGAGCTGGTGTCGAGCCTGTGCCCGCATGGACCATGATTGCTTGGCTGGTACTTTTGGACCTTGTTCCAAATTGCCATAAACATTTGATGACGCTCAGGCCGTTAACGACAGGCGCGCGCTTGACCAGCCGCCGCCTTTCAAGGTATGGTGATCTGGTTGAAACAACTAGATGGAATATTACGAATGGAAACAATTGGAGCGTTTGACGCCAAGACCCGACTCAGCGAACTGCTCTCTCGGGCGGCTCAGGGAGAATCATTTCTCATTACCAAGCACGGCCGGCCGGTCGCACGGCTGATTCCCGATGCCGGGCAGGAGGTCGAGCGGATCACGGCAGCGGCAGAGCGTCTGCGTTCGTTTCGCGGGGCGCTCGAGAACGCCACCCTCGAAGAATTGACCCTGGCACGTCATGAGGGGCATCGTTTTTAGTGGCCGCTCTTGTTGTAGACCCTTCGGCCATTCTGGCCCTGGCGATGGATGACGAAGCGGCGGACTACGCCGCACTCGTTTTGTCGGCGATTGAAGCCGGCGGAGCGGCTGTGCCATCGATTTTCTGGTACGAGCTGCGCAACGTGCTTGTGGTCAGCGAGCGTCGCGGTCGGATCAGTCCGGAACGAACGGGAGCCTTTTTGGCGGCCTTGGCCCATCTTCCGATAGAGTCGACGGTCCTTCCCTCGGAACTCGGCGTTTTGCAGATCGCTCGGGATCACAGCCTCACGGTGTATGACGCGTCGTACTTGGATCTTGCGCTGCGGCGTAATTTGCCGTTGGCCACGCTCGACAACAGGCTGCGCGCTGCGGCAGGCGCGGTGGGCGTTGTGCTGCTGGATGATCACTAACGCAAGGGAGTGGAACGATGCCGATGATAACGACGGTCCGGAAAGTTACCACAATTCAGCAGTCGGGCTGAACCTCTCTTTCGTCTCCTTGTCATCTCGAGTGAAGGCAGCGCAGGTGGCATTCGACTCCTTGTCATCTCGACTGGAGGTGCCGTTAGGCACTGCTCCATCCTTTGTCATCTCGACCGGAGGCGGCGCAGGCGCCGTAGCGGAGAGATCTGGGCGGGGGATCTGTACCAAAGCTCGCAACGGTTGTTGCGCCGCCCTTCCCCCAGATTCCTCCCTCTCGGTCGGAATGACAATGGGGGAATGTGCTCGGAACGACAATGGACCACACCCGTTGTCGTCCCGCTGGCCTCCTTGCCGGGGCCTGAGGCTGTGAGGACATTTCTAGCGAGTTCTAACACGACATTTTCATGGAGTCGCGACACCGGTCTGGGCTTTTATTTGACACGAGCAGTCGCCTGAGCTAATCTTTTTTCTGCATTAGGAGCGGTCCGGTTTTAATCGGACACGGCAACCTGGGATGGACGCCCAAGGTGCCCACTCGCAAATAGCGAGGATGTGGTCGCAGATGAGCGGCAACCAACTGTCCAGATCTACCATCGACCCGCTCCTGAAGGTTTCAAAGAGCGGGTTTTTTTATGTCAATACATTCCAAAAGCGGGGCGCGCCGAGTCGCAGCTCTCGTGGCGGCTCTCGAAGAGAGGATCCTGGTTCTGGATGGCGCCACGGGCACCGCCTTGCAAGGGGAGAACTTGACTCCTGCCGATTTTGGAGGAGACGATCTCGATGGTTGTAACGAAAACCTCTGTTTGACGCGTCCAGATGTGGTCGAGAAGCTACATTCCGTCTATCTCGAAGCCGGCGCCGACATCATCGAGACCAACACATTCGGCGCCACCCCTCTGGTCCTGGACGAGTACGGTCTCGGTGATCTGGCGTTCGAGATCAACCGCATCGCGGCCCATCTGGCAAGGCAGGCGTGCGCCAGGTTCGATGAGCCCGGCAGGCTACGTTTCGTGTGCGGTTCGATGGGGCCGACTACCAAGGCGATTTCGGTTACCGGCGGGGTGACGTTCGATGAACTGGTCGATCACTACCGGGTACAGGCGGAAGGCCTGGTGGCCGGAGGCGCAGACTATCTATTGCTCGAGACCTGCCAGGACACGCGCAATATCAAGGCGGGCTTGTTGGGTATCGACCAGGCTTTCGAGAACTCAGGCAGTCGAATTCCAATCGCAGTTTCCGTGACGATAGAAACGATGGGAACGATGCTTGCCGGCCAAGATGCGGAAGCTCTAGCGGTCTCCCTGCAGCATTCTGACCTGCTCTACATCGGACTGAATTGTGCCACCGGCCCTGAGCTGATGATCGATCACCTCCGCACCCTCTCTGAGTTGGCACGGACCAGAGTGGCCTGTGTTCCCAACGCCGGGTTGCCTGATGAGGAGGGGCTCTACAGTCTTGGTCCAAGCGATTTCAGGGCGCATTTCGAAAGATTCATCTCGAGTGGTTGGCTCAATTTGGTCGGGGGTTGCTGCGGCACCAGCTCTGCTCATGTGACGGCTCTGGTAACGCTGGTCGAGGGCCGCCGGCCGCGATCGATACCACACCATCAGCGCAGTTTGATCTCCGGCATCGAGGCGGTTGAGCTCACCGCCGACAACCGGCCGTTGTTGATCGGTGAACGTACCAACGTGCTGGGAAGCAGAAAGTTCAAGCGCCTCGTTGCCGAAGGCGACCTCGAAGCGGCGGCTGAAGTGGGGCGCGCTCAGGTTCGCGGCGGTGCTCAGGTGTTGGATGTGTGCATGCAAGACCCGGATCGTGAGGAGAGTGTCGACATCGAAGGATTTCTGGCGCGGCTGATTCGCATGGTGAAGCCGCCGCTGATGATCGACTCGACCGATGCGCAGGTGATGGAACTGGCGCTCACCTACTGCCAGGGCAAGTCGGTGCTCAATTCGATCAACTTAGAAGATGGCTTAGAGCGCTTTGAGCAGGTCGTTCCGTTGGCGAAGAAATACGGCGCAGCTCTGGTTGTGGGAACGATCGATGAGGCCGGAATGGCGGTGACGGTCGAGCGTAAGCTCGAGGTAGCACGGCGGAGCTTTCAGATACTCACCGAAGACTTCGAAGTGCAGCCCGAGGATATCTGGTGGGACGCCCTGGTCTTTCCGTGCGGTACCGGCGACGAGGCCTATATCGGTTCAGCCGGGCTCACCATCCAAGGTGTCGCTGCCTTGAAGGCGGAGTTTCCATTGGCGAAGACCGTGCTCGGAGTTTCGAATGTCAGCTTCGGGCTGCCGGGAGCCGGTAGGGAGGTACTCAATGCGGTGTTTCTCTATCACTGCACCCAGGCTGGTCTCGACGCGGCGATCGTCAACACGGAACGGCTGGCCCGCTATGCCGAGATTTCCAGCCAGGAGAGAGAGCTTGCCGAGAGTCTCATCTATCTGGAGCCTGGGAACGTCGCTGCCAGCGATGCCGCGATCGCCGCGTTTGCAGCGCACTTTCGAGATCGCACCTCGATGGTTGCGGCAACTCCACGTCGCCAGCTGCCTCTCGACGAACGTCTGGCCCGGGCAGTGGTGGAGGGGAGCAAAGAGGGCCAGAAGGAGGATCTTGCCGAAGCATTGGAAGATGATCGATGGCCGCAGGCTCTCGACATCATCAATGGGCCACTGATGACGGGAATGGCTGAGGTCGGCAGGCTCTTTAACGACAATCAGCTGATCGTAGCCGAGGTGCTGCAGAGTGCCGAAGTGATGAAGTCGGCGGTCACTTATCTCGAGCCTTATATGGAAAAGAGCGGCAGCTCCAGCCGCGGCAAAGTAAGTCTGGCGACGGTGAAGGGAGACGTTCACGATATCGGCAAGAACCTGGTGGATATCATCCTCTCGAATAACG
>JAZFTL010000073.1:0-4076 GCA_036446675.1 Thermoanaerobaculia bacterium | reverse complement strand
AGGATGCCCGGTGTGAGCACGATCTGATCCGCATGGGGCACCTTGAGCAAATCCGAGATGATCTTTCGGAAGTCATTCGCCAGCACCCACGTTTGTTCTTCATTCTTCATCTACTATTACTTCGCAGCGGGACAGTGCACTGAGTGCGTGACCCGAACTAGCTCGAGGTCTTGCAGAGCGCGAAATGAGGTGGGTCCGGCCTGATTCCGGCAGTGAATAACGCTGTCGCGGTCGACTAGCTCCTTGCTAGGGCCCGCGGCGGGATCGACGAGATTGAAGATCGCTTCTCCCCTCAGGACGATCCAGCTTCGGTGAGCCAGTGAATCCTCCGAATCCTCTTCGTCGAGTCGGATCGTCTCTCCCTCCGGTACGTGCCAGTGGTCCAGGTGTAGAAGGTGGCGCTCAGGAATGCAGAGAACCGACCGCGCTCCCCCGCCCTTGCGCGCCCGATCGATTCTTTCGACCTTGAAAGGGTTGCGCTTGTCGATGGAGTCGTCGGACAGCAATTGTTGGATCTCCAAGCCCAGACAGCGGGCAAGTCGGAGCAGCACTTCAAGCGAGACGTTCGAAGACGAAGCTCCGTTCTCAATCCGGGAGAGCTGGCCCGGGTCGGTCTGGCAGGCGGTGGCCAGCTCCCGGATGGAAAGGCCCGCGCGAAGTCGGCCGAGCCGGATCTTCTCCGAGATGCCCCAAGCCGCCAGGGCGTATCGCTCGGCCCGCCGCAGCTCGTCCGCGGTGAGTTGTGCTCGCGGGGGCTGCACCTCCAGGCGCACGTCCGCGGCCAGGTCGAGATGCGTACCGGCAGTACTATTTGTGAGATCCCGGATAATCATCCAGGCCTCTGCCGATTCTTCGCCGGCGGCCCAGGTGTGGTGCGGAATCTGGGGGTTGATGCGAATGATGCCCCCCGGCTTCACGGGATTCGGAAGTAGCTTTCGCGTTGGCTCGGCGTGGCCAGCGCTCCAGAAGAAGTGGTAAGAGACACTCCCCTGGGTGGGGAGCAGAATCTCTTCTCCTCCGTGATGCATGAATTTTGCTTTTTCGACCGGGTCGAACCGAGCCCGAAGAACCGAGTACGGCCAGCCCCAGAGAGGCGGGTTGAAGCTCTGATAGCGGATCCGGTCTCGCTGCTCGGCATTGGTTCGCAGCGCCTGCTCGCCTCCGCGGACCACGCGACAGTTCCGCAGCAGGTCTCCCGGCGAGACCGCCTCGAAAGCCGTCTGGGCAGCGTCTCGCCCATCGCGGAAGTAGATCTCCGCTAACCACCCGATACTTCTGGATTTTCTCCGTCGATCCGGCTTGGACTCGACCATCGGCGGAAGCGTACCACGCCGCCTTGGAGATCACATGTCAATATCTATTAATCATAGATATTGATAATTACAACAATACATGATATCAGAGGCGTTCCGGGGAGTACGGATCCTTGCGACGCAGCTCCTCGGGGAGGGGCCGCATGCTCGCGATGACCGTCGCGCCAGACCGGCTGAACTCGCTCCGCACTGTCTTCCTTGCGAGAGTCTTGCTCGGGTCCCTGGTCGTTCTCTCGTCCCTCGCACTTCGCCCGGATCTCATCGCGGCTGACGAGACGGACGAGGAGCCGTTGGTCACTCGGCCCGATTTCCGGTTCGATCCGCCCAGGGTGATCTTGGGACTCCGTGGCGGCTGGGCGTTCAACCGCTCCGATGGAGAGATCTATGACTTCCTCACGGAAAATCTGACGCTCCATGACTCCGACTTCGATGCCTTTGCGTTCACGATAGACGCCTCGGTGCGTGCGACATCCTGGCTGGATGTCGTGGTCGGCTTCGAGTTAAGCGAACGCTCCAATAAATCCGAGTTCCGAAATTTCGTCGACCAATTCGGTGCCCCGATCAAGCAGAAGACCCGCCTGACCCAGGTTCCCCTGACGGTCAGCCTGAAGCTCTACCCCTTTGGACGCGGACGCCAAGTGGGGAAGTACGCCTGGGTTCGCTCGACCCTCGTGCCCTACCTCGGCGGTGGGATCGGCGCCACCTGGTACGAGCTGAGACAGAAAGGCGACTTCGTCGACTTCGCGTCCGAAGATCCGATGGACCCGGGCATCTTCGACATCTTCGAGGGCAAGTTCCAATCCGATGGCTGGGCCTTCGCACAGCATGCGTTCGTCGGCTTCGACCTCAAGCTCACCCGAAATTTCGGTCTGGTGCTCGAGGGTCGATATTATTGGGCTCGCGCGGACGTCGGAGGGGACTTCGTTGGCTTCGACCCGATCGATCTCGACGGCGCGCGGGTCATGGCCGGGGTCAGCTGGAGGCTGTAAAAGCGTCTTGATGTCGATTCGAAACGGAACCAGAGGCGCCGCGGCGATCGCGATCGGGTCCCTGCTCTCGATCGTGGTCTGGACGGCGCCTGCGCTGGGGAACCCGCCACCCACCGGTGAGGAGGCGACGGCCGGCACGCTCGCCTGGCTTGGCTGCTGGCGGCTTACAGCAACCGGAGAGGACGACGTGCCGGAGTCTGGAGATGCATCGCAATTGCTCTGCATGGAGCCGGGCGACGGTCCGAGTTCTCTCAGGCTGAGAGCGATCATCGACGACCAGGTGGTCGCGGAGGAGATACTGGTCGCGGACGGGAGTCGACGACCCGTTAGCGAGGGCGGATGCAGTGGCTGGAAGCGCTCGCTGCTGTCGGCGGATCAACGGCGCCTCTACCTGCAGTCGGAGACGACTTGTGAGGGTGGCAACCAAAGCCGCTTCAGTGGCGCGTCGCTGATCGTTTCGGGGGGCCATTGGGTTGACATCAACGTGGCGCGGGTCGATGGCGAACGCGAGCTGGTGATGCGCCGCTACCGCATCGTCGACTCCGAACCGGGCCGGCTGCCCGGAACGATCCCGACCGCGGGGCGCACCGCGCGCGTGGCCGCCGCGGCCCCGCTCAAGGAAGACGATGTGATCGAGGCGCTCGAGTACCTGGATCCGGCCGTTGTGGAAGCGATGCTCGTCGAGAGCAGGTCCAGCTTCCGGATGGACTCGGGTCTTCTACTGCGACTCGACGACGCGGGCGTCCCAGGCCAGATCATCGATCTGATGATGGCACTGTCGTATCCGGAGTACTTCGGCGTCGAAGACGAGACCGTCGATACTCAGTCCGGGGTCTACAGTCACTACTGGGCGCCGTGGTGGTTCCATGGCTATGGCCACGGCTACGGATATGGCTATGGGTACGGCTACGGATACGTGCACCCGCCCCATGTTCCGGACTCGCGGCCTCGTCCCAGAGGCAGGGTCGTCAGTGGACGGGGGTACACGCGAGTGCAGCCCATCAACCTGCCTTCCAGTGGTATCGGGCTCCCGGGCGGCGGCACAGGTCGCGGTAGCAGCACAGGGGGCGGAGGCTCCTCGGGATCCAGTGGTGGATCCGGGAGCTCAGCGAGCAAGTCGGGCTACCAGAAAGACAGCTCGACCTCGACTCGGAGAGCGGTGCCGAGGTAATCGCCAGGCCTGACACCATCGCTCGAACCGTGCCGCACTGCGAAGCTTAGGAGGAAGACCCATGGGTTCCCGAAAACGTTCGGTCCTTGTAGGTTCAGAACGGACGCACCACGATGCGTGGCTCCTGAGAAGCGTGCTCCGCCTGCCCAGTCTGTGGGCGCTCGCCGTCTTGGTTTCACTCTTGCTTCTGTTCCCGTTCGCAGCCACGGCTCTGATCACGGTAGGCACATTCGAAACTCTCGACGATGCGTCCGACGTCGAGGTGGTCGGCGGGCTGGCCTACCTTGCAGAGGACGACGGGCTGCGAATCATCGACGTCTCGGACCCCGCGGCGCCTCTCGAGCTCGGTGCTCTCGTCGTCGACGGCAATGACCGCGTATTCGACGTCGAGGTGGTGGACGGGCTGGCCTACCTGGCAACGGGCGAGTGCTGCGTGCGCGAGCCCGGCCTACGGATCATCGACGTCTCGGACCCGGCGGCGCCGCTGGAGCTCGGCGCTCTCGAGACCCCCGGAACTGTCCTGGGGGTCGAGGTGATGGACGGGCTGGCCTACCTGGCCAGTGTCTCCGGCCTGCGGATCATCGACGTCTCGAACCCGGAGAC
>JAZFTL010000072.1:0-2742 GCA_036446675.1 Thermoanaerobaculia bacterium | reverse complement strand
GGGATTCGAACCAGCGACCTCCGGCGTGACAGGCCGCCGTTCTAGCCAACTGAACTACGACCCCGCATAGACTGCTGGTCTCCGGCGGGCAAAACCTCTAACTTGGTGGGAGGTGAGGGGCTTGAACCCACGACCCCCTGCGTGTAAAGCAGGTGCTCTACCACTGAGCTAACCTCCCCGCCGCGTCGAAGACGCATCATACTATGGAAGCTCTCAGGGGATGTCAACGTAGACCCCGTAGAATACTCGATTCGTCGGATCGCTCTATTCGTGACAGAATCTTTGTCGCCGTCGCGGGCAGACGCGAGCCAATTCGCCACGTGCTCGCAGAAGCCAATCGAATGCAAACGATCTGTTGATCGATCTACTACGAGAGTCAACATTGCTCAAGAAGGAGAACTACAATCATGCACGAAGTTTCACCACTTTCATACTCGCACGATGCCCTAGAGCCACATATTGATGCCCGCACGATGGAAATTCATCATGGCAAGCACCACGCCGCCTACGTCGCCAATCTCAATAAGGCCTTGGAGGGCCACCCGGATCTTCAGGACAAGAGCGTCGAAGACCTGCTGCGCGGCATCGACCAAGTTCCAGAGGAGATTCGAGGGGCGGTCCGAAATCACGGTGGCGGTCACGCCAATCACAGTCTCTTTTGGGAAGTGATGGCGCCCGGTGGCGACAGTGCACCAGGTGGCGATCTCGCCGCCGCGATCGACCGCGACTTCGGCGACTTTGCCGCTCTGCAAGGAAAATTCAATGCAGCAGCCGGCGGGCAGTTCGGATCCGGCTGGGGCTGGCTGGTGATTGGAGCAAGTGGCCTCGAAGTCATCGCCCGACCGAATCAGGATAGTCCGCTGATGGAAAGTAAGACTCCTATTCTCGGCATCGACGTCTGGGAACACGCTTACTACCTGAATTACCAGAATCGTCGTCCGGACTACGTCACAGCGTGGTGGAACGTCGTCAACTGGTCTGTCGTCGGCGAGCGGTTTCGAAGCGCCTAGCCCCATTCTCCAATTCAGGGCCAAGGCGGTGTAGCTCAGGTGGTTAGAGCGAGCGGCTCATAACCGCTAGGTCAGGGGTTCAAGTCCCTTCACCGCCACCATTTTCCGGACTCTTCAGTCACACTTCTCGTGCACTTGCTCGAAAGTCTTGACCGATTCTTCTCCTCTCGGGCGGCGCTCGGGAGGAAAGATCTCGTGCTAGTCGCATTCTCCGGCGGACCCGACTCCAGCGCCTTGCTGTGGGGTCTGTCCGAACTGGTCAAAGATGGTCGCTTTCGGATCGGTGCCGCTCATCTGGATCACGGCCTCGATCCGGGCTCGGCTTCCAGAGCGCGGCACGCCAAAAACTTCTGCCATGAGCTTGGCGTAACCATGCACAGCGAGCGCATCGAAGTTGAAGGCCGGCGCGCAAAAGGGGAGAGCCTGGAAGCGTGTGCCCGCAGGATCCGATACGATTTCCTGGACAGGACGCGAACAGCAGTGAACGCCTCGCTGATCGCCACTGCTCATCATCGCGATGATCAGGTAGAGACTGTGCTGCTACGAATTCTCTTCGGCAGTGGACTTGGCGGACTCGCAGGCATTCCTGAACAACGAGCGCTCGTTGTCCGGCCGCTCTTGTCCTTCTCACGCAGAGAGCTTCAGGAAGAACTTGAACAGTGTAGTCTGGAACCGGTGCAAGACCCTTCCAACCGATCACTCCGGGTACCCCGGAATCGCCTCCGCCATGTACTCATCCCTCGGCTTCTGGAGGCCGACCCGACCATCGCTCTCCGAATTTGGAATATTGCCGCGCGCGCCACCGCGATCAACTCCCGACTTTCCCAATCTCTACCTCGAAATCTAAATATTCGCCCCACCAAAGATGGCGCGATGATTTCGAGGGCCGCCCTCCTGAATCTACCTCTCGAGCTTCGCCCCTACGCTCTTACCGCTCTGCTGGCCGCCGCCGGAGCTGGCTATCCAGTTCCTCTGCCATCTCAGCAAGAGCTCTTCCGCCAACTTAGCCGCAACGGACGGGTCGGATGTGACTGCGGCTCAGGTTGGCGCATTGTCGATTGTGGACCTGACCTGAATCTACACTTGCAACCCCCTTTTGTTCCGGCTTTCGCTTATACTCTACGAGTGCCCGGGGAGATTGAGATCCCCGAAATCGGAGTCCGACTCAGCCTCCGCCAGGGTGTTGTAGATCAGTGGATGTTCAAGGGATCACCACACCGTGCCGGCCTGTCGCTTCCCCTAGAGTCAGGCGACAGACTGACCGTTCGCAATCGACGACCTGGCGACCGAATACGTCCTTTGGGCTGCGCCTTCAATCGTCGCCTAAAAGACGTCTTTATCGATAGTAAGGTGGCCCGTCGGCGACGAGATTCCATTCCTTTGCTTTGCGTTGAAGGAGTCATCGCATGGATACCAGGCGTAACGATCGCCGACAGGTATCGTATTTCGAGATCCGACCGGACCACCTGGATCGCCCAAGTTGAAAACTATTGAGTTGAACATCCTAGCTCAGATCGAGGAAGGCAGTTTCATCACCGAAAACAGATATCAGGAATCATCGAGCGCTCAAGCCTGTTATGACTCGTGAATGTACCCAAATAAGACTCTAAAGGAAATTTTCGCTTGACTTCAACAATACGCACAGTCATCGTCTGGATTGCCATTTTCATCATCGTGGTTCTTCTTTGGAATACCTTTCAGACCGGAAGAATCAATCAGCGGGACTTAGTGT
>JAZFTL010000071.1:0-3451 GCA_036446675.1 Thermoanaerobaculia bacterium | reverse complement strand
GAAATACGAGAGGGCACTCGAGCTGATCACCGAGGCCGATCTGAAGCCCGAGATCAAAGCGGCGGCAGGTCGCAACTTCAGGTACAAACAAGCCCGGGTAGCACTGGCTCGAGACAATCTACAGCCGGCTCGGACGATCATCGAGGACTATCGATCCTCGGCTGAATTGAAGCAGATCCCAGCCGAAGTAAGACAAATCCATGAACTCGATGGTCTGCTTGCTGCGGCCGAGGGAAACTTCGAGGAGGCTCTGGCTCAATTCCTGCTCGCCAATCAGCAGAATCCGCGCATTCTCTTTTACGCCGCGCAGGCCGCCCAAAAGGCCGGCGATCTCGAACAGGCAAGGGATCTGGCCGATCGAGCCGCCAACTTCAACGGTTTGAATTTCAATTACGCCTATGTCAGATCCGACGCTCGCAAGCTCCTGTCCCAGCTCTGAGTTCCCAAATATTTAAGTTCAGGCTAGCGCTCCACCGCAGCCCGGATTAAGGAAAACGCCAAGTCACGCTTGGCAAGCGACCGGACTTTTCCCTGAAAAACACGCCGGTTGCACCCGCCCCGGCCCTCGAAGATGTCTGCGACTTGCGCGCCGAGGATTTTCAAGTCGATTCCTCTGTTCTGACCGGCCGCCAACGCGAAGAAGGTTTGCTCATTCTCCGTTGTGGTAAGAAGCGCCAGTCCCTTGGCGCTCTCTTCGGAAAAAATTCGAGCGACTGTACGCAGCACTCCGGCGCCCAGATCCGAAAGGTGAGCCTCGACGACCGACTCTGGCTGGTCCAGTAGCTCCCTGGCCGCCGAGGCTGCGACCGAATTTTCCAGGCGGCGAACCTTGCGATTGAGGTCTGCCATCTGCTCGAGTCTCTTTCCTGCGACTTCAAGTAGCTCGTGATCGCCGGCATCAAAGAGCCGTCGAAGACCGGCACTCCTCTCATTGGACTCGGCCAGACGAGTCCTCACTCTTAGACCTGCGAGCCAGTAGAGACGACAGCCGCCTCGTAGCGGTTCAGCCCCGAGCAACTTGACGACGCCAAGCTCGGCGGTCGCCCGCACATGCGTACCGCCACACGTGTTGAGGTCGACTCCCTCGATTTCAACCAGGCGAACGTCGCCGCGATGATCCGCCGGTAGGCCCCGGCTCCTCACTTCGAGTTCGGAATACTCCTGCGGGGTGACCCGCCGACAAGAGACGGGACGGTTTTCAGCAATGAGATCACACACCGCATCCTCGAGGCCTTGTAAATCCGTTGAGCTCGGTGGCGGGGTCGTAAGCTCTATATCGCTCGATTCGGGTCCCAGATGAAATGACTTGGTGGCCCACCCGAACCTGTCCAAAGCAATGCGTGAGATCAAGTGCTGCGCCGTGTGCTGTTGCATGTGGTCGAAGCGGCGAGCCCAGTCGAGAACGAGTTGATGCGGACCCGGTTCCACTGAAGACTCCAAGAAGTGCAGGACTTCGCCTTCCCGCCTTTGCACATCGACAACCGCTACCGCCCCGAGTCGACCTCGATCCGCCGGCTGTCCTCCACCCTCTGGATAGAGAACTGTGTCGTCGAGCAGAGCGACCGAGCAATCGTCGACGCGGTCCACCTGGCGCACCTGGACCTCTAGTACTTGCAGATATGGATCGCGCTCGAACGAGAAGACTCGACTCATTGCGCACGCTCGTACTTGACCTTGCCGCCTAGGATGGTCACGTCGATCCGCGTTGCAGGGATCTCCGCTTCCGGAATCGTCATGATGTCTTTGGACAACACCACAATGTCGGCCAGCTTCCCTACTTCGAGCGATCCCTTCAGGTTCTCCTCGAACGCGGCATAAGCGCCGTTGAGGGTGCTCGCACGTAGCGCCTCGTGCCGGCTCATCACTTGATCCGGATAAAACGTCTCTCCATTGTTCATGCGGCGGCTGACCAGAGCGTAGAAGCCAGCGATCGGATCGATCTTCTCCACGGGAACATCCGTGCCGTTGGCAATGGTCACCCCTTGCTCGATGAGATCACGCCAGCGGTAAGACGTCGCCTCTGCCCGCGCAGTACCCAATCGCTTCGGCACCCATGGCCCGTCTGATGTGCAGTGCACCGCCTGCATGGAAGCGATGATCCCGAGCTGAGAAAAACGTGGAATGTCATCGGCATGCACATGCTGGGCGTGCTCAATCCGCCAGCGCAGTTCGAGCGGGGCCCTTGACGGGACGCCGGGAGCCGGCTTCGCCGCCCGAAACGCCTCTTCATAAACATCCAAGATCACCCGGTTGGCGCGATCGCCAATCGCATGTGTATTGAGTTGGTAGCCATGCTCGATGGCCAGACGAGCCGTCGCTCTCAAGTCATCCCCTGAAACGAGTTCGAAACCGGAAGCCGCGGGCCGATCCTCATAAGGCTCGAGTAACCACGCTCCGTGAGAGCCGAGCGCACCGTCCAATTGCAATTTGATACTCCGAACTGTCAAGAAGTCGTTCCCTGCGGCGACTGCCTTGGCACCCGCCAGCCTCTCGGCAAGCTCACCGACCGAGTCGCTCCGCACCATTGCATAGAGGCGAATCGGCAGAGCGCCCTCCTGCTCGAGCTTGCGAAAAAAATCGACCATCACGAAGGCGTTCCGGCCGTCCTGGATACTGGCAGCATCGTGAAAGCTAGTCACTCCGTGCGACAGCGCGACCTCGCCGGCGAGCTGAGTGTAGTGCCGCCAAAGAGCCTCTACCCCTTCGAAAGATCGAGTATCGCCCGCGTCGGCGCGCAAGTCTTCCACCAAGCGCATTGCCTTCTCGCGGAGAAGCCCGGTGGGGCGACCCCTTTCGTCTCTGACAATCTCCCCTCCCGGTGGATCGGGAGTAGCGCTCGTCACCCCGGCCAGATTGAGGGCGTAGGCGTTTACAAATGCTGCGTGGGATCCGGCAGCATGGCTCAAAATTACCGGGTTGTGCGGACTCACCGCACTCAGCGAGTCGTGCACCGGCGCCCCCTGCACTGATCGCCTCAGTGGTACGTCCCATTTCTCCTGGTGCCAGCCGCGTCCTCGAATCCACTCACCGGGAGCGGCACTCTGCACCGCTTGCTCGACAATCGCCACGATTTCGTCCCAGCTCCTGGCTATCGTAAGATCAAGAATCGACTGGAACTCTCCCATCCCCAGGAAGTGGCCGTGGGCATCGATGAACCCGGGAGTCGCCACCCTTCCGTCGAGTTCGATCACCTGGGTATTCGGGCCTACCCAGCTCCCTATCTCCTCATTCGACCCAAGGGCCGAGATCCACGGCCCAGTCACCGCCAGCGCCTCGACCTCGGACACTCCATCCGCTACCGTAATGATCTTGCCACCACGTAAGACCAGATCCGCCTGCGCTCGAGGCGTCGCCGGATGATCACAGCCAGCCGCCAACATCACCAGAAACGCTCCTAACAGGGTCTCTGTGACTGCTCCCAACCGGTTGTTTATCTTGATTTCCACTTGAT
>JAZFTL010000070.1:0-6546 GCA_036446675.1 Thermoanaerobaculia bacterium | reverse complement strand
GCTGTCCAGCGAAAGCTGGTCCGTGACGCTATTGGCCGACAATGTAACCGACGAAGAGTACCTGGAAGAGGTCATCGTTGCTCCGGAGTTCGGTGGCTCGTTTATCCATCCAGGTTCGCTGAGAAGGGCGGGAGTGGAAATCGGCTACCGCTTCTAGGACGAACCGGATCAGTTGCAGACAATGGCCCCTAGCCTGGACTCCCCGGGCTAGGGGCCACTACTTCTAACTCCACAGGATGACGACAATGCAGCCACCGAGCGATCAAAAGCAACCTCCGAGGCGCAAGCCGCTCGCCGGTATCCGTGTGCTGGAGATGGGCCAGCTCATGGCGGGTCCGTTCGCTGGGACTCTCCTAGCCTACTTTGGTGCTGAGGTCATCAAGGTGGAACCTCCCATCAAAGGCGATGCAGTTCGGGGTTGGCGAGAGCTTGACGAGACCGGAACCTCGGTCTGGTGGTACAGCCTCGGCCGCAACAAGAAGTGCATAACTCTCAACCTGCGACTCGAGCAAGGCCGCAACTTGGCGCGTCGCCTAGCCGACAAGGTCGATGTGTTGATCGAGAATTTCCGTCCAGGAACCATGGAGAGATGGGGTTTGGGTCCAAAAGAGATCCGCCGAACCAACCCCGGCATCATCTACACTCGGGTTTCAGGCTATGGTCAAGACGGTCCCTACGCCGCGCGGCCGGGCTACGCTTCGGTCTGCGAGGGGATCGGCGGCTTACGCTATGTCAATGGTTTTCCCGGCCAACCGCCGGTTCGACCGAACTTGAGTCTAGGGGATTCTTTAGCTGGTTTGCACGCCGCCTTCGGCACCCTTCTCGCCCTGTTTGATAGGCTCCGACAGGGTGCCACCAGCCGCGGTCAGGGTCAGGGTCAGGGTCAGGAGGTCGATGTCGCAATCTATGAATCGGTCTATAACATGATGGAGGCCGTCGTTCCCGAATTCGACTACAGTGGAGCCATTCGGGGGCCGTCGGGAACTACGATTACCGGAATCGTGCCGACGAACACTTACCTCTGTGGCAACGGGAAGCACGTGATTATCGGCGGTAACGGCGATTCGATCTTCCAGCGACTGATGCGAGCGGCGGGGCGTCCCGAACTCGCCGAGGACTCTCGCCTCGCCGACAACGCCGGACGCGTCACACACCAGACGGAGGTGGACAATGCCATATCTGCTTGGACTGCAACCTTGACTTCGGCGCAAGTGTTGGAGATTCTAGAAGCGGCCGACGTGCCTGCGGGACCGATTTACAGTGTGCAGGATATGGTCGAGGACCCTCACTTTATAGCTCGAGGAATGTTCGAGGAGGTTCAGGCTGGAGGTCGGACCCTGAAGATCCCGGCGATCTTGCCCAAGCTCAGTGAAACACCTGGAGCTACTGAATGGGCTGGTCCGAAAGTCGGGTCTCACAACAATGAAATTCTCGCCAGTCTGCTTGGCGTCTCGGATGACGAGTTGAAAGAACTCAGGGATGAGGGAGTTGTCTAGCAATTCGTCAACCGATACCGACGCTGCGCCGGACCACTCGGCTGCGGACATTCTTACGCAATACCGCCAAAAAGGAATCGGTGCGCGGGTCGGATTCGGTAGACGGCCGGCGGTCCTCGTGATCGACTTTATCCGAGGCTTCACCGAGATCGACTCCCCTCTCGGATCGGATCTCGACAGCGAGTTAGGCGCAACAGAGCAGCTCCTCACCACGGCACGCCAGGCTGGCGCACCGATCATGTTCACGACCACGGCCTACGACGAGAATCTCGCCGACGCCGGGCTTTTCATCTCCAAAGTCCCTTCTCTTTCGGTCCTCAAGCGAGGATCTCGCTGGACGGAGCTGGATATACGACTCGGCCGCCGCCCCGAAGAGCTGTTGATCGAAAAACAGTACGCCAGTGCATTCTTCGGCACCGGTCTCTCTTCTGTTCTGGCAGTTCAGAAAATCGACACTCTCGTTCTCGCCGGCTGCACCACCAGTGGCTGTGTCCGCGCCACGGCGGTCGATGCTCTCCAGCACGGCTATCACGCCATTGTGCCGAGAGAGTGCGTCGGAGATCGCGCCCCGGAGCCCCACCTGGCAAATTTACTCGATATCGACGCGAAGTATGGCGACGTCATGCCGCTCGATGCAGTGCTCCTCTATCTCAAAGAGTTGCCTGTAGAGCCCGAACGGACAGGCAAATGATCGAACGGGTCCACCACATCGATTTTGTCGTTCGAAACCTCGATGAGGCTGTAGCGAAGTACTCACAAATCCTCGGCCGCAATCCCCGAACCCGCGAACGCCTAGAATACCGAGGCGTGGAACTGGCGCGTTTCGAGGTCGGCAATATCTGGATTATTCTGGTTCAACCGATCCGAGATGACAGTCCCGTCAAAGCCTTTCTCGACCAGCACGGCGAAGGCTTCTTTCACATCGCCTACAAGGTAACAAATGTCGTCGACGAAGCCCAGCGGATCAAGGGTTCCGGCATTGGCCTCGCCAACGAGGCCCCCAGGCCTGGCGTCGAGGGCTGGAAACTGATCGACCTGGCAATGGAAGACACGGCTGGAGTACTGACTCAACTCATCGAGGAGGACGGCTAGAGTGCACCTGCCCAAGCAGGTACAAATCATCGAGGTGGGACCCCGTGACGGTTTCCAGATGGAACCCGACTTCATTCCCACCGACGTCAAAGTAGAGATCATCGATCTCATCTCAGCAGCTGGCGTGCCGCGCATCGAAGCCACCTCCTTCGTCAGCCCGAAGGTCATCCCTCAAATGGCAGACTCGGCAGAGGTGATGTCACGGATTAACCGGAGCCCGGGAATAGAATACACCGCACGGGTGCCGAATCTGCGCGGCATGGAGCGAGCCCTCGGCGCGCGGGCTGACGCAGTGAGGCTGGTGATATGTGCCACTGAAACTTACAACCAGAGAAATGTTGGCTTATCGATTGACGAATCGCTGCGACTCTGTGCCAAGATGGTCCTAAAGGCCGACCCTCAGAGCTGCGAAGTCGAAGCCGTGATCGGCGTCGCATTTGGGTGTCCCTTCGAAGGGCGTGTTAACGAAACACATATCTTTCAGATGGTTCAACATCTGGATGACACCGGAGTTCGTGCAGTTTCTATTGCAGACTCGATCGGAGTCGGAAATCCGCAGCAAATATTTAGCCTCATGAGTCGGCTCATCACCGAGTATCCCTCAATAAAGTTCTCACTGCATTTACACGATACACGAGGACTCGGTCTAGCCAACGTACTTGCCGGTCTTGAAGCCGGAATAGAGACGTTCGACTCCTCCATTGGAGGCCTTGGCGGTTGCCCGATCACGACGGTCTCGAGCGGAAATGTTGCCACCGATGACCTGATCCACATGTTGCACGAAATGGGGGTTGAGACCGGAATCGATTTGCCCAAACTCAGTGCTGCATCGAGTCGAATGGCTAAATACCTCGAGCGGCAACTTCCTAGTCGGGTGCTGGCAGCTGGAACCAGGCAGGAACTATTTGAAAGAGCCGAACAGAGTCGAGGAGCCTTTTCACAATCGCCTAATTTTAGGTCATAATCGGGCTTCCAGCCGCAAAACAATCAATCGGACGATCGCTGCGGAAAAGTCGCTCAGTTGAAAGCCGCCTTACTCCTCACCGCCTTCTGCTCTACCTTTTCTCCAGAACTCCTATTCGCTGAATCGACAGGCACGGTTAGGCATTACCTCTCCGGCACCGGCCTCCACGATGAAATGGAGTGGGATTTCCGCTGTACGGAAGGACGAAATTGTGGAGAGTGGACCACGATCCCGGTACCCTCGAACTGGGAGCTCCAGGGCTTTGGCGCCTACAACTACGGTCTCGACGAAGAGCGTGCTGATGAGCAAGGCCAATATCGACATCGCTTTCAGGTACCGAGCGAATGGCGCAAGTGGCAGAACCGCAGAGTCAAGCTGGTGTTCGAAGGTTCAATGACCGACACCGCAGTGTGGGTCAACGGCAAAGCGGCCGGCCCGAAGCACCAGGGGTCCTTCTATCGATTCGACTTTGACGTCACGGAGCTTCTAAAATTCGATGGCGAAAATATTCTAGAAGTCCACGTCGACAAGCAGTCTTCCGATACCAGCGTCAACGCGGCCGAACGCGAAGCTGACTATTGGATCTTCGGAGGAATCTATCGACCGGTGTATCTCGAGTCGTCACCCCACGAGTCGATCGCTGAGGTCCGGATCGATGCGCGTCATAATGGTAAAATTGAGCTGTTCATCGAAATCGATGGTCTCCAATCTCCAGGCTTGCTCGAGGTCCAGGTCAAAGACTCGAACGGATTACCCCTTGGACTGCGCCTGTCACAGGAAGTCGAGTCCGAGCAACTGAGAGTAAGGCTTTCCGCAAACATTCCTCATGCTAGGCCATGGAGTGCCGAAACGCCGACTCTCTACTCGCTGGAAGTGCGACTCACTCGCGACAAGTCAGTCATACATCGTCGTGACATTCAATTCGGTTTTCGCACGATAGAGGTCCGACCCGGGGAGGGGCTCTTCGTGAATCAAAGGAGAGTCCTCCTCAAGGGGGTGAATCGACATTCATTCTGGCCGAGTTCAGGGCGGACTCTCAACCGTCGCCTCAATCGAGCTGACGCCGAACTCCTTAAATCGCTGAATATGAACGCCGTACGCACAGCTCATTACCCTCCGGACGTGGAATTCCTGGAGGCATGCGATGAGCTCGGGCTCTATGTCATCGACGAACTCGCCGGTTGGCATGACGCATATGACACCGTGATCGGTCGCCGATTGGTCCAGAAAATGGTGTCACGAGATCATAATCATCCCTCCGTCATTTTTTGGTCGAACGGCAACGAGGGTGGATGGAATACCAAGTTGGACAGCCTCTTCGTCGAACTCGATTTACAAGACCGCGCGGTTCTTCATCCAGGCGAGGTTTTCTCCGCTATCGACACTAACCATTACCCCACCTTTGCCGAACTGAAATCACTGCTCGATCCACGAACTCTCGGCAACCAACTACTGCACCTGATCGGAAAACGGCGTCTCGTGATGCCCACCGAGTTCCTGCACGGCCTCTACGACGGAGGTTCGGGGGCGGGGCTTGAAGACTACTGGCGCTTGCTGCGAAGCTCACCACATGGAGCCGGAGGATTCCTTTGGGCTCTGTTCGATGAGTCAGTTGTCCGCTCCGACCGTCTCGGCGAGCTCGACTCCGATGGCAATCATGCCCCCGACGGAATCGTCGGCCCCTACCGAGAACGCGGCCCAAACTTTACCGCCGTCCGAGCCGCTTTCTCTCCGATTACTTTGCGCTCATCTCATCCTGAAGGGCTCTTTGAGGGCTCGCTTGAAATCGAGAACCGGTTCAGTCGCACTGATCTTTCGCAGTACAAGCTCCATTGGAAGTTGCTCACCCTAGCGCATCCCGAGGAGTCTGTGGATCCCACCCAAGTCCTAGCGCACGGTGTGGAACCAGGGCCCTTTCTCAGACCGGGAGATAGCGGCACGTGGTCTCCCAGACTCGACGTAGACCTCACATCAGCCGACTTGCTTCGAGTCCAAGCGATCGGGCCCAGTGGCCGCGAAGTCATGTCTTGGTCGTTCCCTACCCAAAAGCAGCACCAGCTCGCGAGGTCTGTGGTGATTCGCGGAGATTCCGGCTCAATCGACTTGAATTCTGTGGAGAACCGCATCGTTGTTACCACTGGAGAGAGGCAAGCCGTTTTCGATGCGAACACCGGATTGCTCATTAAAATGTCCCTTGCCGACACCCCCTACCCCATCGACCGCGGACCCCGACTCCTTGCGGAGACATCGACCCTACCGAGCATCACTATCCATCGATCCGAAACTCAGGTAGATATTGCCGCCAACCCATCCGGTGAAGGCAGTGGAGCCGGCGAGATGTCCTGGCGCTGGAGTATCTTCCCAAGTGGCTGGGTTCGATTGAAATACCGTTACTCCCAGACTAGAGCAGCCGACTATTTCGGAATTGGCTTTGATCTCGATCCAAGAGGCATTCGGGGTATTCGATGGTTCGGACTGGGACCGCACCCAATTTGGAAGAACCGACGACAGGGGGCGGCTCTCGACCTGTGGAGCGCCTCGCTACCCTACCTCCCGAAGGGTATTCTCGGCTCAGTCCGCTGGCTGCTACTCGCATCGGCCCAACTAGACTTGATCATGGTTGTAGAGACGCCGGGTATCGATATCGGCCTGTTTCAGCGTCAGCACCTCGAAGACCTTCTCGATGCTTCCGGGGTCGACGCCGGAGGACTAGAAAACGCGTCGCCGAACGTTGCTGACGCTGACCTCACTTTCTTACACGCTATTCCGGCGATCGGCACCAAGTTTCACCGAGCTGCCGAACTCGGTCCGCAGAGCCTACCAACCGAAGGACTGGGCCTGTACAGAGGCTCAATTTGGCTGAGACTCTCAGCTGTCCCAGAGTAGTCCGGAAATTTTCGAATCCTTGCTCTCGAGAGGCACCGCCTGCGAAATAAGACACCCTTTACAAGATACATTGTATTACACTATAATATGCATACGATGATTAAAACA
>JAZFTL010000069.1:0-5705 GCA_036446675.1 Thermoanaerobaculia bacterium | reverse complement strand
ACCAGGCTTGGAATGCGATCGTCTTCTTGTACGGGCAAGTACTGGATTTACCCGTTGCTGGTGAGCCGGCTCCGATTCGTTCAAAGAAGCCGGTTCGATTGCCGGTATCGTAGACCTCGGCGAGCACGAGAGAGCGATCGGAAGGGTGACTATGCTCATCTATGAGCTGACCCAATATGTCATGAACTGACTTGTGATACCTCTGAACGGAAGTTATGGTACATGAAGCGAAGAATACTGGTTATCAATTCTACCCGGGGCTCTGGGCTGCTGCTGGCAGCGCACTCTCCTACCCGTAGCTTTCGCGGTGCAGGCGTTTGCCGTCGACTCCGAGGTTCTCAAGGGCTTGCAGTATCGTTTCCATGAAACGGGGTGGCGGGGCTTGGCCCGACTCCTTGGCCGCTTTTTTCTCCCACTTGCTTATCGCTGGGCCGCAGGCAAAGATTTCAGCTGACTCCAGATCGGGTACCGAGGCCTGGATGAGCGCCTCGTCGACCCGCCCGGAGTGGAATGTAAGGCTCGACGTTGAAGAACCAGCCTCCCGACTCAGGGCATGGACGATTCGGAAATTGTCGGAGTACTTCTCTACGAGTGCCTGAAGCTCACCGAGAAAGATCGTGTCAGCCCACGTTTTGTTGCCGTAAATCAAGGTGTGCCGAAGTTTCATGTTCCGGCCGAGGGCGTGTCTGAGTATGCTCATGTTCGGAACGATTCCGGAGCCGGCACAGATGTGGACGACATGATCGGTCCGTGACTCAATGTCCTCCGGCAGGGTGTAGGGTCCGCCGAACCCGGTCACCACCATGCGCGTTCCCGGCGGGGTCCGCCAGACCAGCAGCGGTGAGAGCAGAGGAGGATACTTGGTAACTCCTGGGGAGAAACGCTCCTCTTTAACCGTGAACGCCAAGTGCTTGTCATCCGGAGCCGAGGCCAGCGAGTAGGCCCGCGCCGGTTCCTTCTTGCCTTTGGCGTCTTCGAAGAAATCGATAAACCTTTCGAGGGCGGGAAACTGTTGTGGGCGAATGGTCAAAAAATGCCCCGGCTGATACTCGAGCCGGTCGTTACCTGTAAACAAAACCAGCGTGGAGCTGTCGGGGGTTTCGCGGATGACCTCCGCCACCATGACCTCGAGCTGCTTGATCTTGGGGCGGGCTGCAGTCGAGGGATCGGGGCTGCTCGTCTGGATGTCGCTGTGAACCACTACTCTAAAACCTCCAGTGTGATGTTAGTCACAGATTGTGAAAAGTTTCACAAAGTGTTAGGATACCCTCACATTAAGTCGAAAGGGCACAACCGGGAGGTTCCCGCACTAGAGCAATGTCCCGCCAACGATACCGGAGATTCTAAGAATCTCCAAACTCGTCCCAAAGTCCTACCCCATCCCCTAGATACAAACTAGGGTAAAGTCACCCACACCTTCCATAACCGGACCCTCCCCGTGCCCCATTTTTGGGTGTGCACGGGTTTTCCCTTCCGACAGAATCACACCACATTCAGGAGTTACGTCAGGAGCTAGGCGAAGGATCAAGATAGGTGCCGTCCACCGCTGAAGAATAGGGATGAGCAAGGCTGGCTGAAGAGCTGAGGAGTGCATGATGAGTGGAGCAGGAGCGCAGGATCCGGGCACTATGACCTGGTTGATTTTTGCATTCATGACGGTGCTGACTTGGGGGGTGTACGGGGTCTTTTTGCATAGCGGACAGGCAGCGATGGGCGATCCCATCAACGGCAGATATAAAGCCTTCCTTTTTGTCGGTATCGCCTACGTGCTGATCGCCGTAATCGCCCCGCTGGCACTCTTGGCGCGGGCTGGAACCGACTGGAGTTTCCCCGTGAAGGGGATGGGTTGGTCGCTACTGGCCGGACTTGTGGGAGCGATCGGAGCCTTCTGTGTGCTCTTGGCATTTGGCGCTAAAGGAACGCCCAGCGTAGTCATGTCGATCATTTTTGCAGGGGCGCCGGTAGTCAACGCCATCGTGGCGCTGAGTATTCATCCTCCAGCCGGGGGCTGGGGCGCCCTGAGGTGGCAGTTCGTCGCGGGAATCATGTTAGCTGCTCTCGGTGGCTGCTTGGTGACGCTCTACAAACCGGCGCCCGCGCCGCCTACCTCTCCGGCTGTGGCGGCGGAATCCAACATCGGTTCAAGTACCTAGTCTGAATGTCGCCTTTGTGGATAGGCCCCCTAGCCTTCCGGGGTGAGCACCACTTTGGTGCAGCGATCTAACTTGTGGGCGAAAATTCGATAGCCCTCGGGCCCTTGCGATAGCGGTAGCCGGTGGGAGACGATCGAGGCGAGGTCATACCTCTCGGCTTGCACCAGCTGCAGAATATCTTCCATATACTTTCTTGCGGGGCACCGTCCAGTGCGGTAGGTGAGGTTCTTGTCGTAGGCCTCGAGTGGCGAGAACTCGAGATGCGTTTCAGTGTGCACGCCGACGGAGGCGATCACTCCACCAGGCCGGATCAGGTCGTAGGCCAAGCGGAGCGCTGCGGGGCTGCCGACCACTTCGAGCACGGCGTCAGCACCTCGCCCATTGGTTACATCGAGAATCGTTTGGATGACCAGGTCCGCAGAACCGTTCGAAGAAAGGCTGAGAGGTGTGGCACCAAGTCCTTGCGCCAACTGCAGTCGCTCTGAAATGGAGTCCACAGCATACACCCGGACTGGATTCTTCTCCTGGGCGGCGATCGCCGCCATCAGGCCCACCGGACCGCATCCCACCACGACGACGGTACTGTCGATCTGGATCTCGGCGAGGTCGGCGGCAAACATACCGGTCGCCAGGATGTCGCCCGCGAAGAGCGCCTCGGATTCGGAGATCCCATCGGGGAGCTTCACCAAGCTCGAGTCGGCCAGGGGGACCCTGACGAATTCAGCCTGCGCCCCGTGCAGGCCGTTGGAGCTTTGAACCCATCCGAAGAGCTGACCCTGCTCGCAGCGACAGGTCAGGCCCTGCAAGCAATAGAAGCAGGTTCCGCAGTTGGTTGTGAAGGGAGAGACGACGCGATCGCCCACGCTGAGACCCCGCACCCCGGAGCCCACTTCAATAACCTCTCCGAGAAACTCGTGTCCCATCACCGTGCCGGGGTCGAGACCCCTCTCTCGGCCGAAGTAGACGTGCAGATCGGAGCCGCAGATCGCCGCCTGAGTAACCCGAACGATTACATCGGTCAGGGACTCGAGGCGCGGATCGGCAACGGTCTCATGGCGAATGTCTTCGGGTCCGTGAAAGGTCAGCGCGCGCATTCTAGAGTCCCTCGGGGGCTCGATGAGCATCTACTTTAGCTCAGAGCCTGTGAATTTTTCCAGATTCGTCGCGAGGGTGCTACCGAGAGTGCCCAGCAAGGCGCGGAAGTGAAGGAATAGCTGGCTATTTCAAGCTTTCGAAACGCAGCTGGGCGGTCTTGGTGGTGCCCGCAGCAGCATATGGAAATATTCACAGGCTCTCAGGTGAGATAATGGTCACGATGATGGGTCGAAAGAAAGCTGTGCGATGGTGGCCGCTGGTGCTTGCGGCGGTAGCTCTCGGGATCTATCTCGCTTGGATGTTGGGGACAGGCGAGCGGGCCGGCCAAGACCGGGTGGAGGCGACTCTGATCGGAGGGGTGCTCTTTCTGCTCTGGTCGGTACTCTGGCTGGCCCTGCTGTCGCGACTTCCCTGGAGGACTCGCGTACTCTACTTACTGATTGTAGGAGCCTTGGGCTTCGCGCTGGTGAAGTCGGTTCGAGTGCGCGGGGTATCCGGTGATCTCATGCCGATTCTCGGGTGGCGCTGGTCGAGTGGTCCTGGGCGGTCGGAGGCGCTACCCACTACAGGCTCGGCTAGCAGCCTCTTGACTTCGCAGGATCTGCAGAGATTTTCCTATCCACAGTTTCTGGGGCCGACTCGGAATGCCCGGGTCGCGGGCGTCGAGCTGGAGCGCGACTGGACGACGAATCCGCCGCAGGAGCGTTGGCGCCGCCCGGTCGGAGAAGCTTGGTCGGCGTTCGCGATAGCGGCTGGTCTCGCCATCACGCAGGAGCAAGACGGCGACGACGAGACTGTCGTAGCGTATGACTTGGGCAGCGGCGAGGTCCGCTGGGTGCACCGCGATCCGGTGAGGTACGAGACCACCATCGGAGGAATTGGACCAAGGGCTACGCCAAGCATCTCTGGAGATCTGGTCTATTCGATGGGTGCCAAGGGATTGCTCAACGCTCTTGATCTGGCGACCGGAGAGAGAGCATGGTCGCGTCAGGTTCTCGATGAGAACGGCGCCAACGTTCCCGAGTGGGGCAAGAGCAGTTCGCCTCTGGTGGTCGATGACTTGGTGGTGGTTTCCGTCGGAGGATCGGAAGGGCGGTCACTGGTTGCCTACAATCGCAAGTCAGGAGATCCAGTCTGGAGCGCCGGCGACTCTAAGTCTTGGTACTCCTCTCCATTTGTAGCCACTCTGGCAGGGGCGCGTCAGATCGTCATATTGAATCAACCCAATGTCACCGGGCACCGTGTCGATACCGGCGAGATTATCTGGTCGTACGACTGGCCGAGCGATCAGCCCAACGTGGCTCAGCCTGTGCAGCTCTCGTCGGGTCGATTGCTGGTCTCGAGTGGGTATGGTGTTGGCAGTAAGTTATTGAGTTTTTGGGCTGAGCAGCCTCAACAGGTGTCACTGAAGGTCTCTGCTGAGGGTATCCCAGAGCTTGTGTCGGTGCCGGTCGGCAACCTGATCGCCGAGTTGGTGTGGGAGTCTCCTCGCCTCAAAGCCAAGTTCGCCAACTTCGTTGAGCATGATGGGTACATCTATGGCCTCGATGATGGCACCATGGTTTGCCTCGATCCTGACACCGGCGAGCGCTGCTGGAAACGTGGTCGTTACGGCCACGGGCAGATGATCCTGGCCGGCGATCTCCTCATCGTCCAAACTGAGCAAGGCGATATTGTTTTGATCGATCCCCAACCCGACCGTCTCGTCGAGCTCCACCGCTTTACCGCTCTCGAAGGCAAGAGCTGGAACAGTCCCGCCCTTGCCGGCAATCTCCTCCTAGTGCGCAATGACCATGAAGCGGTCTGCTACGAGCTGCCCCTGGCTGGGTAGCGAGTTGGGGGCGAGAGGTCGCGATTGCTTGCATGCTAAACTCGCCCGATGATTCGACAGGTATTTACCCTATCTAGTATCGCTTTCGTAGTCATCGCTCTCGGATGTAGCCGGCAAGGTCCGTCAGGAGAAGAACCGGCTCCGACTCGCCGTTTCGTCAGTGTCGGCACGGCACCTCCGGGTGGCGCATTTTTTGTTGTTGGCAGTGCTCTGAGCGAAGTACTCGCCGAGGCTCTGGGGGACCAAGGGTGGCAGGTGACCGCCGAGGCCACGAAGGGAACCCAGGAAAATATCCGTCGCTTGGCGTCTGGAGAGCTCGATTTTGCTCTGGCCAATGCGGCGATCAATTATTTCGCAGTACGTGGCGAGTCCGGCTGGGAGCAGGCCTACCCGATGCGGTCGGTGATGACCCTGGCGCCCAATATCGCGCTCTTCGTGACGACCGTGGGATCGGGGATCGAAAGCATCGCCGATCTCAAGGGACGCCGCATAGTTCTGGGACCGGCGGGTGCGGGCTTTGACTACTTTTTAAAGCCGATCTTGGCGGCGCACGGTGTAACCTATGCAGAACTCACCGAACTGCACAATACACAGTCCGGGGCAGTCACCATGCTGGCGGACGGTTC
>JAZFTL010000068.1:0-3941 GCA_036446675.1 Thermoanaerobaculia bacterium | reverse complement strand
ATCAATTGGAAGTTTCCGAAAAAGAGTGGGACGAGCAGAGGTTCCGGGAGCTGGGTCCGGCGCTTGCTGCGATCGGTTTCAACGCCCTTCTCGGGTGGGTGGACGAGGGCATTCAAGCGATGATTCCGGATCGACACTACGATCTCAGAGACGTAATGATGAACACTTTGGCCGGCACGATAGCGGTCTTTGCCATGGTGGTGCTGCACCAGGCTCGGCGATTGGACCAGAAGAGTACTCTGCTTTGAAGGCTCCCTCTTGCAGGTCACCGATCCAGTTGCCCAAAAGGTAAAGTGATATCTTGTAGGGTACACGATTAGAAGCCGAGGAGATCGACCATGGCCGACGATATTTCCGCCATCCCAGGACCTGGGCAAGGAGCTCTTTCAGCGGCATTGCGGCAGGTAATTGTTCGGCTGGATCAGCTTGATGCAAAATGGGCAGGGTAGACGCCAAGCGATTAGTGAGGTCGTACGATCTTCGGCCCCGAGCGACCCCGCATAAAACGGACTAATCTGTATTGGAGAAGCCAAGATGAAGGTTATTCAGTATGCCGATCCTACTGGCCAGACCATGGTGGCGCGGGTTCCCCGATCGGGGACAGATGCCATTCGACTGGGTAGCCAAGTTATCGTCGAAGAGTCTCAAGCCGCGGTTTTCTTTCGAGATGGCAAGGCATTGGACACATTTGGCCCGGGTCGACACACTCTGGTCACTCAGAATCTGCCGTTCTTGACTAAACTCCTGGGGCTCCCTTGCGAAGGTAAATCGCCATTTCAAGCGGCTATCGTTTTTGTCTCTACCCAAACTTTTCTCAATCTAAAGTGGGGTACAAGAGAACCTGTCGCCTATCGGGATAACGAGTTGGCCATGGTTAGATTACGAGCCTTCGGCAAATTCGCGGTTCGCATAACCAACGCTCAGCAGTTCGTAAACCAGGTGGTCGGAACCATGGGGGTCTACACTACCGATGGGGTGGAAGCCTACTTCAAAGATGTCATAGTAGCCCGGCTGACCGATCTCCTGGGTGAGAATCTGAAGTCCATCTTCGAGCTTCCCAAGGTCTACAACGAGTTGAGTATGGCACTCAAGGTGAGGGTTGGCGAAGACTTCGAAAAGTACGGTATCGAACTCGTGGATCTCTACCTTGGCGCGATCACCCCCCCCGAAGAAGTTCAGAAAATGATCGACCAGCGAACCGGCATGGCTGCAGTTGGCGACTTGAATGACTATGTGAAGCTCAAGGCGGCAGGCGCGACGGGAGATGCGGCGCAGCAGAGCGGCGAGGGTGGTGGCTCGGTAGGTGCCGGAATGGGAGTGGGGATGGGGGCGGGAACGGGAATGATGTTGCCGCAGATGATGAAAGAGGCAATGCCGTCTTCCTCCCGAGCTCCAACGGCACGACCAGCTGATGCGGCAGCTGCGCAGAACCCGTTTGAGTCGACAGGGCCATCAGGCGGAGTTTCTCGACCGGATGATCCACATAGCTCGCATGGTTCAGACAGCCCGGCCTGTTGTCACAATTGTGGTGAGTCGTTGCCGTCGGGCGCTCGTTTCTGTCCAGCCTGTGGGAATAAGGTGGCTGACTGACTTTGCACTTCCTCAGTGCCCCGAGATTAGCCGGCAGGCCTATGGCGACTCCTAACTGCAGGATAATCCTGCCAAGTTCTGATGCCGGATAGTGATCAACAGAAATCCTCCGAGGCCGGAGTTGACTTGCCCACATATCGACGGAATCGGCGCATTCAGCTCTTGGCTTTTATGCAACTGACTCGCGAGTTCGATTCGCGATTCGAGAAGTTATTGCTTACCGGCAGAGTGTCGAAGTGGTACAGCGAGGTCGGAAATGAGGCCACCACGGTTACCGCCGGAATGGCGCTGGAAGCAGGGGACGCTCTGTGTACCTTGCACCGTGATCTGGGCGCAATCTTGGCACATTACTTAGATCCAGCTCGCACCTTTCCAGGATGCGACTTCGGCGAACCGGATGGCCTGAGACCGGAGCCAAGGGATTTACTGTATCGTCTGGCGTGCCAGCTGCTGGGCCGGGGCGACGGCTTCAGCCAGGGCGTAGAGCGCTCGTTTCACTACAGCTTGCTCAATCCAGAGCAAGGAATCTTTCACGTCGGCATGATTAGTCACCTGGGTTCGATGATCCCGGTGGCGGCCGGTTGTGCGTTTGCCAGAAAACATGCCGGAACCGACCGGATTGCAGTTAACTTTATCGGCGATGGTGGGACTTCGACTGGAGATTTTCATGAAGGGCTCAATATGGCGGCAGTCTGGAAGCTGCCACTCATCCTCATTGTGGAGAACAATCGCTACGCATTTTCGACACCTACTGATCAGCAGTACGCAGCCCAGCGTCTGAGCGATCGAGGCGCCGGTTACGGGATAGCCGCCGAAACTGTCGACGGGAATGATCCAGATGAGATGAGCGCTGCTATGAACCGAGCCGTTCGGCGCGCCCGTGCGGGCAGAGGTCCCACTCTCATCGAGGCCATGCTTGGCAGGATGCGCGGGCACAGCGAGGGTGATGACTCGCTCAAGATGGTGCCGCCTGGCGACTTGGAGTTGTACCAGGCAGACGACCCGCTTCCCAGGTATCGGCAGAAGTTGTTGGACAGTGGACTGATTCACATGGGAACCTTGAAGGCGATCGAAAGTCGAGTCGCCGATCTTGTCGAGGAGGCTTTGTCGGCCGCGCTCGATGCACTCCAACCCTCTTTGAAGACGGCTCACCGGATGGTTTTTGCGCCCGACGGGATCAAGGAGCAGAGTCTTCCCGGCGCCGGGAAGCCAATTGCTCGGAACGACGAATCCAAGGCTCCTGAGGGGCGCGTCACCTACCTCGAAGCGATTCATCAAGCGTTGACCGAGGAGATGGAGGCCGACGAGAGGGTCCTGTTGATGGGGCAGGATATCGGTAGTTTCGAAGGGGCCTTTAGGGCCACGCGGGGTCTCTACCAGCGCTGGCCGAAGCGTGTCTTGGATACGCCGATTGCGGAGAGCGGCACCCTCGGAATCGCTATTGGCGCGAGTCTATCGGGCTATAGGGTCGTGGTGGAAATGCAATTTGCTGATTTCATTTCGTGCGGCTTCAACCAACTCGTGAATGTCGCAGCCAAGCTCTACTATCGGTGGCAGATACCCTGTCCCATTGTGGTGCGTCTCCCCTCGGGAGGGGGTGTTGGAGCCGGACCGTTCCATTCACAGAATCCTGAAGGCTGGTTCGCCCATACGGCAGGTCTCAAGGTCGTGTGCCCGGCTACAGCTGAAGATGCAAAAGGCCTCCTGAAAGCGGCGATTCGAGATCCCAATCCAGTCGTTTTTTGTGAGAACAAGTACCTCTACCGTCGGGTCAAGGGGAGTCTTGAGCTCGACTCTCCACCGGCGACGATCGGTAGAGCTCGCATTGTCCGCCAGGGTAGTGACCTGACGTTAGTCGGTTATGGAGCTTCCACCTTGACCTGTCTTGCGACGGCAGAGAAATTGGCGATGGATGGAGTTGAAGCAGAGGTTGTCGATCTGCGGAGTCTGGTACCGTTTGATGAAACCACGGTGATCGAGTCGGTCAAGCGAACCTCGCGCGTTCTGATTGTCCACGAAGCGCAGCGCACCCTGGGATTTGGAGCCGAGATTGCCGCTCGAATTGCCGATGCTGCCTTTCCTTGGCTCGACGCCCCGATTCGACGGGTTACTTATCCCGACAGTCCTGTGCCCTACGCCAGGAATCTCGAGCAGGAACTCCTTCCGGATACCGAGAAAGCGCTTGCTGCGGCGCGAGCGGTCTTGAGGTACTAATATTTCGGTCTGGCTTCCGGAGCCCATCAAACCGAGAGAATTCCACCTGTTGTAACGTTGGTAATGGCAGTTCCGTTTTGGCGACTAATGCAGTCCAGAAGAGAGGGGATTACATGCAGTCCGGTTTAGACTGGATG
>JAZFTL010000067.1:0-2277 GCA_036446675.1 Thermoanaerobaculia bacterium | reverse complement strand
GTCATGGCAGGTATCATCAGGAATCCCGGATAGAAGACAGAATTCATCAATGAAATCCCGAAATTTACCAAGGGTCTCAAGCTCTGCCGCAAGAGTAATTTGGGATTTCATCTCTAATACTCTGCACCTGGAAAGGTTTCCGCACCGGCGTGGCGCCCGACCTGCTTGATCATCCGCAATCCATCCCAACGCGCGTCCAGCACATCCAGTATGCCATCGTGGATTGCCCAGGCGCGACCGCGCACCGATCTCCACTGGTCCTGCGTCCGGAACGGCGTCCCCTCGTCCAGCTTTTGATATAGACGCCCCTCCGGCTGAAACTCCTCGTGAATTTGGTCCATGAGCTTATGTCCTCTGACATAAGCAAACCCTCGGCGTTCGAACACCCAGGCCGAGGCGTAAGAAAGCGGTTCTAGAAAATACGCGTGGTGCGCGAGCAGGGTGAGGAACGACTCGAGGTGAGAAAAAACTTCGGAAGAAGCGCGCAGCCCCGCGCGAGTTTGGCCGGGTGCCAAACCAGCCCGCATCGCCTGTTCCTCCGCGCCAAGGTTGCGGCGAACCGTTCCGAACTCGGTGCGAGCGCCGGTCTCATCGAAGTCAGTCTGAAAGCGGGGGGCGTCCGGGTCGCTCAAAACGAGCAGGTTGAGATCGATCCCGTTGAGACTGTTGTCCTCCAGTTCGATAGTGAAGAATGGGTCGTCACGGTCACTGTCATTCCACACACTCAGATTAACCAGGCCACTTTCCGGTCTGGCAAAGAGATCGACCCTGGCATCGCCGTCCGGTCCCAGCCAGCTCCTGGGATTGATGCGGAACCGCGTCAGCAACCCAATCGGGATGAGAGCTCGATAGAGGCGTCGTTTAGCGTTATCGGGAAGGTTGTTGATCGACCGGATCGAGACCGGGATGGCCGCGTCGCTGATGATCTCGTCGATCGAAAGCTGCAGGGGATCGGGCGCGAACTTCTGCGGCTCGCGCCGCACGCGTAGGTTTCGGAACATGGGGATGTTTGGGGGAATCGCTGGAGTGTATCATGGCCGCGTGCCCGAAGGCTGGGCCCCCTGAAACTGGATGTTAGACCGTGTCTGCTGTCGCCTTATCTTCTAAATCCTTGCTCTCAAATACCTTCTCTCCTGCCCTCACAGGCACCTTCAGTCGATTTTCGGGGGGCGTGATCGGGCAAGACCACTTTTCGTTGTAAGCGCAATACGGGTTGTAGGCCGAGTTGAAGTCCACTTCAAACCGACCATCGGGTAGCCGGGTAGGCTCCAGATAGCGACCCGCGCCGTAGGTCTCGGTGCCTGCCAGGGAGTCTGCGAAAGGTAGAAAGTAGCCGAGCTCGTTTTCAAGAATTGTGAGCTCGGCCTTCTCTCCCTGCACTGCGAAACTAAATCGCCCAAAGCGAGTGTAAGTTTGAACGTCGCCGGTATTGGTCTGGATCTGGATCTGCTCCTGTTCGGGAAATTTGTCAACTTCGACTTCCAGGCGAAGATCGGAATTCTCAGGGAAGTAGTTCAAGCCCGAGAAATTGGCCTGCTGCTCGGGCAACAGCGGGCTGTGGTGGCTCTCTTGGAAGAATTCGTCCTTCTCTTTCCTTATCGCATCGAGTTCGCTCATGCATGTCTCCTAGTCTAATTAGCCATCAGTAACCGAGATGAAGTACTCATAAGTGGGCGGTCCGGTTCGCTCATGCATGTCTCCTAATTCAATTGGTCTTCAACCAGCGAAATCAACAAATCATAGGTGGGCGGGCCGGCTAACGGCGTGTCATTGATCATAAATGATGGCGTCCCGCGGAAGCCGTGTCCGAAGGCCTCCTTCATCTGATCCTCTACTGCCGCTCGATAACCGCGACTTTCAAAACACTGGCTGAAAGCTTCAGTGTCCAACCCGAGCTGTGCTGCAAATCCCACCATCTGTCCTTTGCTCGTCGGCGAGGCATCAAAGAGCAGATCGTGAAATTCCCAGAACGCGCCTTGATCGGCGGCGCACTCTGCCGCTTCGGCAAGGTCAGGCGAGGAAGGCGTAATGACGGGGAAGTGGCGCCAGACGAAGCGCACCTCGCCTGGGAACTGAGCTAAGACTTGATCGATGATTCCCAATTGATGGTACTGGCGGCAAGAGGGGCAATTGAAATCGCCGTATTCAATAATCGTAACCGGTGCATCAGCTGGCCCCTTGCTGATCTCTTCTGCCACGAGCGCGGGCAGCGACGGGTCGGGTGCGGGCGGTCGAGTCGCGGCGAAGGCCGCGATCGCTCCGACCGCAACTACGACT